>JAASTB010000062.1 GCA_021767625.1 Wenzhouxiangella sp. | reverse complement strand
GGCGCCGTCAGCGTGATGAGCTATCGCGAGCAGGGCTACCTGCCCGACGCCATGATCAACTACCTGGCCCGTCTGGGCTGGTCGCATGGCGATCAGGAGATCTTCTCGCGCACCGAACTGATCGAACTGTTCGACATCGCCGACGTCAATCACAAGGCCTCGCGTTTCGACACGGCCAAGCTCAACTGGCTCAACCAGCACTACCTGCGAGAAGGCGACCGCGACCAGGTTCATTCCGAGTTGGTCTGGCACCTGCAGCGCGCCGGGCTTCATGCCGAGAGCGGCCCGCCGCTGGCCGACCTGATCTCGGTGCAGGCCGAGCGCGTGGAGACCCTGGTGGAACTGGTCGAGCGCAGCCGGCCCTTCTACGAAGATTTTTCCGACTACGAGCACACTGCCGCGAAGAAGCACCTGCGCCCGGTGGCCGGAGAGCCGCTCGAGAACCTGCGCAACCGCCTGGCCGGGCTGGGTCACTGGCGCGCGGAAGATCTGCAGGCAGCCGTCCAGGCCACCGTGGACGAACTGGAGATCGGGTTCGGCAAGATCGGCATGCCGCTGAGGGTGGCGCTGATGGGGCACGGCGAATCCCCCGCCATCGACAAGACCCTGTGGCTGATGGGCCGCGAGCGCACCCTGGCCCGCATCGACCGCGCCCTGGCCCACATCGCCGACCGCGCCGCTGCGCAGGGTTAGGGTTGGGGGTACGTCCCTTCAAAACCTTTGAAACGCAAAGACGCTAAGCAGCAAAGAACGCGAAGAGAATCAAAAGAACAGAACCGGGAAACCACGGAAGGCACGGAATACACGGAAAAAGCGTTTTCCAAGGAGGATCTGCTTTTTCGTTCTTCCGTGTGTTTCCGTGTTTCCCGTGGTTACTTGTTTTGCTCTTCCGTCTTCATTCTGCGTGTCCTTGCGTTGCAGAGGTTTTCATTCGCACCCCCTGATAGAATTGCGCCATGAACTCCAGTCAGGTCATTGCTGAGGTCGAGCAGCGCTGTCGGCAGCGTGGTCTGCGTCTGACGCCGACGCGCAGGCGGGTGCTCGAGCTGGTGCTTTCGGCCGACGGCCCGGTCAAGGCCTACGACCTGCTCGACCAGCTCAAGGCCGAGCAGCCCAACGCGGCGCCGCCCACCGTCTACCGGGCGCTGGAGTTCCTGCTCGAGAACCACTTCATCCATCGGCTCGAGTCGCTCAACGCCTTCGTGAGCTGTTTTCACCCGTCCGAGTCGCACCAGGGCCAGTTCCTGATCTGCGACGAGTGCCAGTCGGTGATCGAGATCCACGAGCCGGGTCTGACCCGCAATCTTCGCGAGGCCGCCGAGCGCGAAGGATTCCATCCCGATCGACAGGTGCTGGAAATCTACGGTCTCTGCAGCGCCTGCTACGAGGCACGGCGCTCTTGAGCCGGCGCGAACGTCTCTATCACCTGCACGACATCCTGCGCCAGCGGCGCACGCCGATCGCGCGTCAGGAACTGATGGACGAGCTCGGCTGTTCGCAGGCCACGCTCTACCGTTTGATCAATGAGTTGCGCGATCACCTCGGGGCGCCCCTGGAACAGGACCCGGACGGTCGCGGCTTCTACTACGACCGCAGCCTGGCGGGCAGTTTCGAGCTGCCGGGGCTGTGGATCAGCCCGGACGAGCTGCAGGCGCTACTGACCGCGCGCCACGTCCTGGGCAACGTCCAGCCCGGATTGCTCGAGGACGAACTCGAGGGCGTCCAGCAGCGCATCAACCAGTTGCTAGATGCCCAGGGGCTGGACTTTTCGGCCCAGCCCGGGCGCATCAACATCCGTCATGACGCCGGGCGGCCGGTGCCGGCCGAGCTGTTCGAGGACGTGATGCAGGCCCTGTTTCGGCGCGAACGCCTGGTTATCACCTATCACGGTCGCCGCCGCGACGATGTCAGCGAGCGGGAAGTCTCGCCGCAGCGCCTGACCAGTTACCGGGACCGCTGGTACCTG
This sequence comes from Wenzhouxiangella sp., assembly GCA_021767625.1. Taxonomy (GTDB): domain Bacteria; phylum Pseudomonadota; class Gammaproteobacteria; order Xanthomonadales; family Wenzhouxiangellaceae; genus Wenzhouxiangella. Next base: position 7,382 of record JAASTB010000062.1, on the reverse strand, counting down.
GATGCCTGGTGCCACCGCTCGGAGGGCCTGCGCAGTTTCGCGCTGGAGCGGATTCGCGAGATTCGGCGCCTGGACGAAGAGAGCCTCGAGCTACCCGAAGAGGAAATCGCCCGGCATTTCGACCAGGCTTTCGGCATATTTTCCGGCCCGGTGGAACACGAGGCCGTGCTCCGATTCAGCCCCGAGGCCGCCCGCTGGGCCGCCGACGAGGTCTGGCACCCCGAGCAGCGTTCGTCCTGGCGACCGGACGGCCGCTTCGAATTGTCCGTGCCCTTCGGGCGCAGCCGCGAGCTGGTCATGGAAATCCTGCGCTACGGTGCCGATATCGAGGTCATCGCGCCGGATTTCCTCCGCGAGGCAGTTTCGACGCAGCTCGAGACCGCGCTGGGCCATTACCGCTAGGGGCGGCTGGAAAACACGGCTCGATCGGAGTAAAAAGGCAACTGTAGAGAGCCTGTCACCCTCATGTCATGGGACTGTCACATGACGCTGCTGCAATGATGCCAGGTTGACTGCAAGGCTTGCCATGAATACCCAGACCATCCTGGTAGTGGAAGACGACGAGGCGATTCGCGACATGATCGTCTTCAATCTGGAGCGCTCGGGTTTCCGCGTGGTCGAGGCGGGAGATTGCCAGACCGCCCGCGTGCGCATCGCCGACGACCTGCCCGACCTGCTCCTGCTCGACTGGATGTTGCCCGACACCAGCGGCGTCGAGCTGGCGCGCAGTCTTCGCCGCGATGAAATGACCCGCGACCTGCCCATCATCATGCTGACCGCGCGTACCATGGAAGACGACAAGGTACGCGGTCTCGACAGCGGGGCGGACGACTACGTCACCAAGCCTTTCGGCGCCCGCGAGTTGATCGCGCGAATCAATGCGCTGCTGCGGCGAACCGCGCCGGGCGGTGCCGACGAGGAAATCGAGGTCGACGGCCTGGTGCTCAACACCGCAAGCCACCGGGTGACGGGTAACGGCAAGCCGATCGACCTGGGACCGACGGAGTTTCGCATGCTGCGCTTCTTCATGACCCACCAGGATCGCGTCTACTCGCGCACACAACTGCTCGACTACGTCTGGGGCGGCGGCGTCTACATCGAAGAGCGCACCGTCGACGTCCACGTTCTGCGCCTGAGGAAGGCGCTGGCGCCGCTGGGCTTCGACAGCTATATCCAGACGGTACGCGGCGCGGGCTACCGGTTTTCGGCGGTGCAAGCGGCCTGATGTCGAGGGCGTGGGTCAGCGAGCTGCTTTTCCTTGCCGCCCTGCTGGCCGGAGCCCTCGTGCTGGCGTTCTTTTTCGGGGGCCTTCCCTGGTTCCTGCTCCTGGCCCTGGCGATCCTTTTCGGTCGTTGGTGCCACCAGCTCTACCGCCTCGACAGTTGGTTGCGCAGCCGGCGGCGAAATCCGCCGTCTTCCTGGGGGGTCTGGGGACAGCTGTTCGACGACTACTACCGACTCCGTCGCCGCCACCACCTGAGCAAGCGGCGGCTGGCGGCCGTAATCCGTGAATTCCGGGAGGCGACGGCGGCCATGCCCGACGGCACGCTGGTGCTGGACCGGGAATTCCGGATCCTGTGGTACAACCAGGCCGCGTGCACGCTCGCGGGGCTGACCAGCCGGAGTGATTTCGGCCAGCCGATTTCCAACCTCATCCGCAGCCCGCGAATGGTGGCCTACATCGATGCAGGCGACTTCGAGCGCTCGCTCGAGATTCCCTCGCCGATCGACCCGACGCGGCGGCTCATGCTCCGCATCGTGCCCTACGGCGACGAGCAGTACCTCATGCTGATTCGCGACGTGACGCGCCTGCACCGGCTCCAGGCCATGCGGCGGGATTTCGTCGCCAACGCCTCGCACGAATTGCGCTCTCCCTTGACGGTCCTGGGCGGATATCTGGACTCGATGGTCGAGGATCGGGAGCTGGATCCGGCCTGGCGCGGGCCGGTAAAACAGATGCGCGCGCAATGCCAGCGCATGAACAACCTCGTCAACGACCTGCTTGAACTGTCGCGCCTGGAAACCGAGGAGAGCGATGCGCCGATGGACAGCCCGGTCGACATGCCCGCGCTGATCCGCCGTCTGGGTCGCGATGCCGTGCTCGCCGACGCCGAGGCGCACCCGCTCGATATCGACATCGAGACCGAGCGCTGTCTCCACGGCGTGGAAAACGAGCTATACAGCGCCCTTTCGAACCTGGTCATCAACGCCTTTCGCTACAGCGAGGCGGGGCGCCCGGTGACGGTGCGCTGGCACGAGGCGGACGACGGCGGCCTGGTTTTCGAGGTCCAGGACCAGGGCGTGGGCATCGATCGCCGGCATTTGCCGTTCATTACCCAGCGTTTCTACCGGGTCGACAGTTCGCACAGCCGTGCCCAGGGCGGTACGGGGCTCGGGCTGGCAATCGTCAAGCACGTGCTCAAGCGCCACGGCGCGGAACTGGACGTCGAATCCGAGCCGGGCGTGGGGAGCATCTTCCGCTGCGTGTTCCCTTCAGAGCGGGCCTGTGCGACACGCCAGCGCCGCAGCAGCGCCGTGTAATCGAACTGTCATTTTTCAGTCATAGAATGCGCAAGCAGATTTCCCAAGGAGTCCGATCGAGATGATCAAGCACCTGTTCAAGTATTCCGCCGTTGCCGCCGTCCTGGCCAGCGGCCAGGCCTTTTCCCAGGCCGAAGTCGATCCGGCGCTGCCGGACTACGAGCCGGTTTCCGGTATTTCGGGCAACCTGTCGTCCATCGGTTCGGACACGCTCAACAACCTGATGACGCTGTGGGCCGAGGAGTTCCAGGATTACTATCCCAACGTCAATATCCAGATCCAGGGCGCCGGCTCCTCGACCGCGCCGCCGGCCCTGACCGAAGGCACGGCCAACTTCGGCCCGATGAGCCGCCCGATGCGCTCGTCCGAAATCCAGGCCTTCGAGGAAAAGCACGGCTATCCGCCGACCCAGGTCGGCACCGCGATCGACGTGCTGGCGGTCTACGTCAACAAGGACAATCCCATCGAGTGCATGAAGATGGAGCAGGTCGACGCGGTGTTTTCCGTGGGCCGACGCTGCGGCGCGCCCGACGATGTCACGCGCTGGGGCCAGCTGGGGCTCGAAGGCGACTGGGCCAACCGCGACTTCACGCTCTACAGCCGCAACGCCGTGTCCGGAACCTACGGATTCTTCAAGGACAACGCCCTGTGCGGGGGCGACTTCAAGCCCTCGATCAACGAGCAGCCCGGTTCGGCCTCGGTCGTGCAGGGCGTGACCGAGTCGCTCAACGGCATCGGTTACTCGGGTATCGGCTACAACACCTCGGGTGTGAAGGCGATCGAGCTGACCGAAGTCGGCGGCGACCAGTGCTTCGGGCCTACCGCCGAGAACGGCGCCAACGGCCGTTACCCGCTTTCGCGCCTTTTGCTCGTCTACGTCAACAAGCAGCCCAATCGCGAACTGCCGCCGCTCGAGCGGGAGTTCTTCCGCCTGGTACTCTCACGCCAGGGACAGGAAGTCGTCCTGCGTGACGGCTACATCCCGTTGCCGGAGTCGGCCGCGGCGCGAATCCGCGCGCAGCTGGGCATCGAGTAAGTCTCCCGGGCTGCATGCAGAGCCATCGGCCCCGGTTTCCGCCGGGGCCATTTGATTCGGCGCCAAGCCGGCATGAATGCCCCGAAACAGCCGAAGCATTGAAAAGGGTTTCGTGATGAACAGCAACGCCAATACAGCCGGCGAGCGGACGAGCTTCCTGCCGAGCGCCGACGCGATGGCGCGGCGTCGGCGTCGCAGATACCTTGCCGACGGCGCCGCCCGCTGGATGGTGCGAGCCGGTGGCGGCGGCGTGGTCGTGGCCCTGGCGCTGATTTTCGTCTACCTGTTCAGCGAGGTCTTTCCGCTGCTCAAGGGGGCGTCCGTGGATGCCGAATCCAGCTACGTGGTGGAAGGAACGCAGGGCTCGGAGCCGGTGTACCTGGCGCTCGAGCGCTACGGCGAAATCGGCATGCGTTACAGCCGCGACGGCCGACTGGTCTATTTCCACCTGGGTGACGGCGAGGTCATTCGCCGGGTGGACCTGGCCGTGCCCGAAGGCGTGGAGGTGACCAGCGTCGGTAACGGGGAGCCGCGTGCACGCCTGGTCACATTCGGCTTGAGCGACGGCACGGCCATCATCGTCCGGCACGGCTTTGAACTGCAGTTTCCCGAGGCCGGCGTGCGCCGGGTGGTCCCGGCGCCCGAGTTTCCCGTCGGTGCCGACCCCGTGGTCGTGGATGACGACGGCGCGGCGCTGGAAACCATCGCCGTGCAGCATTCCCGCGACGACATCGGCGTCGCGGCCCGGACCGTCGACGGTCGGATGACGTTCGTGCGATTCCGCGTCAGCACCGGCTTTCTGACCGGTGAGCGCGAGGTGCGCCGGCAGGCCTTCGAGTTGCCTGCCGCGCCCGAGCCGGTCACGCATCTACAGCTCAGCGCAAACCTCTGGAACCTGATCGGCGCCGACGTCGACGGTCACCTGGTTTACTGGGATATCGCCAATCCCGCACAAGCGGTCGTTCGCGACCGCCGGCACGTGACCTCGGGCGAGGAGGAAATCACGACGCTCCAGTATCTCAACGGGACGTTCTCGATCATTGCCGGAACGTCCGAGGGTCGGCTGTCGCAGTGGTTTCTTGTCCGCGACGAGACCGAAGACGCCGGCGACAACATCTTCTTCCTGGCCCGCGCGCGCGATTTTGAGCAGCAGCCGGGTGCGATTACCGACATCCAGGCCGAGTACGCCCGCAAGGGTTTCGTGGCCGTGGACGATACCGGACACCTCGGGGTGCACTACGGCACCTCGGCTCGCACACTGCTGCTGGAGCGCGTGTCCGAGCAACCTCTCGTGCATGTAGGCGTTTCGCCGGTCAACAACCGCATCATCGTCGAAGACGAGGCCGGCGAGTTGACGCAACTGGACTTGTGGAACGAGCACCCCGAGGCGTCCTTGAAGGCGCTGTGGGGCAAGGTCTGGTACGAAGGCCGCTCCGATCCGGAGTATGTCTGGCAGGCTTCGTCGGGCAGCGACAGCTTCGAGCCCAAGTACTCGATGGTGCCGTTGACCGTCGGTACGCTCAAGGCGGCGTTTTTCGCCATGCTGTTCGCCATGCCCCTGGCAATCGCCGGCGCCGTCTATACCGCGTATTTCATGTCGCCGAAGCTGCGCGGCATGGTCAAACCCACCATCGAGGTGATGGAAGCCCTTCCGACCGTGATTCTCGGCTTCCTGGCCGGCCTGTGGCTGGCCCCGTTCCTCGAGAACCACATCCCGGTCGTCTTCACGGTGCTGGTCGGGCTGCCCCTGGCCTTCCTCCTGTTCGCCTGGGCCTGGGCCCAGCTGCCCAGAAGCGTGCGGAACCGCATTCCGGGCGGTTGGGAGGCGGTGATCCTGATGCCGATCATCTGCCTGCTGGTCTGGGGCCTGGTCGAGCTGTCCCCGATCATCGAGATCTGGTTCTTCGACGGATCGATGCGTCAGTGGTTTACCGACATGGGCATTACCTATGACCAGCGGAATGCGCTGGTGGTCGGCATCGCCATGGGCTTCGCCGTGATCCCGACCATCTTCTCGATCGCCGAGGACGCCGTGTTCACCGTGCCCAAGCACCTCACCCAGGGTTCGCTGGCGCTGGGTGCCACGCCCTGGCAGACGGTCACGCGAGTTATCCTGCTGACGGCCAGTCCGGGCATCTTCTCGGCGGTCATGATCGGTTTCGGCCGCGCCGTGGGCGAGACCATGATCGTGCTCATGGCGACCGGAAACAGCCCGGTGGTCAATTTCAACATCTTCGAAGGCATGCGTACGCTTTCCGCCAATATCGCGGTTGAATTGCCAGAGACGGCGGTGAACTCGACGCATTTCCGGATCCTGTTCATGGCCGGGCTGGTGCTCTTCGCGATGACCTTCATCGTCAACACAATCGCCGAAATCGTGCGCCAGCGATTGCGCGCCCGCTACAGCAATTTGTGAGTCCGAAGGAATGAAATTCAGAGAGTGGTTCAAGTCAGGCGATCCGTGGATCTGGATGATCGGCGGTGCGCTGAGTATTTCGGTCATCATGGTGGTCGGCCTGCTTCTGCTGATCGCCGTTCGCGGGTTCAGCCATTTCTGGCCGGCGCCGTTGGTGGAGACCACCGTGACGGCGGTCGACGGAAGTCAGTCGGTGATTCTCGGCGAGACGGTCGACAGCGAGACCCTGCCGGCGGATCGTGTTCGCGAGGCCGGGGAATTGATCGACGAGGATACGCAGGTCATCACCCGCCACCTCTTCAAGGTGGGCAACCGCGACCTGACCGGGCGCGACTTCGTCTGGCACCTAGAGCCCGCGCTGGGCGAATGGCGCTACCCCGAAGACGCGATGATGATCGAGCGCCGTGAGTGGGGGAACTTCTACGGCTACCCGCTGCGGATCGAGGAGGACGGCGAGACGGTTGCCGAGGCCGAAGGGCTCTGGACCGAATTCCAGTCGCGAATCGCGCGCGCCAACGAGCTGCATGCGCAGATCGATCGCATCGAACGCCGCGAGATCGGGCGAATCAACAATCAGCTCGAGGATATCCGTCTCGAAGAGCGCGGCCTGGAACACTACGGCGTGACGGGGGCCGAACGAGAAGCGGTCATGGCGGACCTTGCGGCCCGCCGCGCCGCGCTCGAGAAGGAGTACGAGGATCTCCGCGCCCAGCGCAACGACCTGCAGGCGAGAGCCGAGCGTGACGTGCTCTACGCCCGCACCGCCGACGGCCGGGAAGTCGCGATCAGTCTCGATCAGGTCGTGATGGCGTCGAAGAACAATGCGCTCGGACTGGGGGGCAAGCTTGGGTTCTACTGGCATCGCATCGCCGACTTTCTGACGGGCTACCCCCGAGAAGCCAACACAGAGGGCGGTATCTTTCCGGCGATTTTCGGGACTGTCGTCATGGTGCTGATCATGTCGGTCCTCGTCACGCCCTTCGGCGTGCTCGCCGCGATCTACCTGCGCGAGTACGCGCGACAGGGGCCGATACTGCGCATGATTCGGGTGTCGGTCTACAACCTGGCCGGCGTTCCTTCGATCGTTTTCGGCGTGTTCGGGCTCGGCTTTTTCGTGTACTTGCTCGGCGGCAGCATCGACGAGATGTTCTTCCCGGAGCGGCTTCCCGCGCCCACCTTCGGCACGCCCGGCCTGTTCTGGGCTTCGCTCACCCTGGCGCTTCTGACGCTGCCGGTGGTGATCGTTTCGACCGAGGAAGGCCTGGCACGGATTCCGCGCTCGGTGCGCGAGGGTTCGCTGGCCCTGGGGGCGACCAAGTGGGAGACGCTCTGGAAGGTGGTCGTGCCGCTGTCGGCGCCGGCCATGATGACCGGCCTGATCCTTGCCGT
>JAASTB010000061.1 GCA_021767625.1 Wenzhouxiangella sp. | reverse complement strand
CGGGCCGCGGCGAGCGCGATGTTGTTGAACAGGCAAAAGCCCATCGCCCGGTGCGACTCGGCGTGGTGCCCGGGCGGGCGAACGACCGCAAAGGCACGCTCGCAGCGGCCTTTCATGACGTGATCGACGCCGTCGCAGGCAGCGCCTGCGGCCAGGAGGGCGGCTTGCAGGGAGCCCGGGCCGAACCAGGTGTCCGGGTCGATGGCTTCGCGCCTGCCCTCTGCGTCCAGGCGCTTGATGTAATCGATATGGTGCGGTGTATGGGCCAGTCTCAGAGTGGCGTCGTCCACGGCCGTGGCCTGTCGGAAATGGACGTTGCTCATCCGCTCCAGGCCGCGCATGGCCGCCGCCAGTCGGGCAGGGGATTCCGGATGCTCGCTGGGCGTGATGTGCCCGGCGCAGTCGGGATGGGAGATGATTCGCAACATGACCGTCAACCCTGCTTGCGTTCGTGGTTCCAGAGCACCTCGCCGGCGCCCGAGGCGCGGGCGGCCGTTCGGGCGACCACGAACAGGAGATCCGACAGGCGGTTGAGGTAGCGGATGGCCGGCTCGTTGACCGGCTCGTGGCGGGCCAGCGCGATGACGCGCCGCTCCGCCCGCCGGCAGACCGTCCGCGCGAGGTGCGCGTGAGCGGCGGCCGGTGAGCCCCCCGGCAGGATGAATTCCTTGAGCCGGGGAAGCGATTCGTTGAGATGATCCAGCTCGCTTTCCAGTCGTTCGATGTGACTGTCGGCGATCATCTCGCTTTCCGGGATGCACAGCTCGCCGCCCAGGTCGAATAGGTGGTGCTGCACGTCGAGCAGCAGGCTGGACAGCTCGTCGAGTCCATCGGCCTTGTTGAGTTCGGCAATCACCACGCCGATGACCGAATTGAGTTCGTCGACGGTGCCGTAGGCCTCGACGCGGCGGCTGTCCTTGGCCGTGCGGCTGCCGTCGCCCAGGCCGGTGGTGCCGTCGTCGCCGGTGCGTGTATAGATCTTGGAGAGTCGGTTGCCCATGGTCGTTATTATAGTTTGTTGGCTGGTTGGCTGGTTGGCTGGTTGGCTGGTTGGCTGGTTGGCCCTCGATCGGTGCAACTTAACGGGTAGTGCGTTAATGTGAGTTCAGTTTCCCACTCCGGAGCGCCGCCATGACCGCTAAAGTCTTGCCCTACTATCTCGCCAACCAGGCCGTGTTCGCCAACGAAGACCTCGAGGTGCTGGACAAGCATACCGGCGAGGTCGCCTGGCGAGCCGCCCAGGCCGACGATTCGATCGTCGATGAGGCCGTCGCCGCGGCGGTCAAGGCGACCCGGCCGATGGCCGAGCTGCCTGCCTACAAGCGCCGCGACGCGCTGCTGCACTGCGTCGAGCGGTTCCGTGAGCGTGAAGAGGAGCTCATCGAGGTGCTGATCGTCGAGGGCGGCAAGGTTCGCCGGGACGCCAAGGGCGAAGTCACGCGCCTGATCGAGACTTTCCAGGTCGCCGCCGAGGAAGCCACGCGCATCGGCGGCGAAGTGATCCCGATGGACATCAGCCCGCGCTCGGAAAAGTACACGGGCATGTGGAAGCGCGTGCCCATCGGGCCGGTCTCCTTCATCACGCCGTTCAATTTCCCCTACAACCTGGTGGCCCACAAGATCGCCCCGGCGATTGCGGCCGGCTGCCCCTTCATTCTCAAGCCGGCCGGCAAGACGCCGGTCGGGGCACTGCTGATTGGCGAGATCCTGGCCGAGTGCGACCTGCCCGAGGGCGCGTTTTCGATTCTCTGCGTCGACCGGGACGCCGCTTCGCGCTTCACCGAGGACGAGCGGCTCAAGATGATGAGTTTCACCGGCTCCGACCTGGTCGGCTGGAAGCTCAAGGCCGCGGCCGGCAAGAAGCCGGTGGTGATGGAGCTTGGCGGCAACGCCGCCTGCCTGGTCGACCACGACGCCGACCTCGACGATGCGGTCTCCCGCGTGGTCTTCGGCGGCTACTACCAGTCCGGGCAGAGCTGCGTGTCCGTTCAGCGGGTGATTGTCCACGACGACATCTACGACGCGTTCAGCGAGAAGCTCTGCGAGCAGGTGGGCAAGCTGCCCGGCGGTGATCCGCGCGACGAGAAAACCTGGGTCGGCCCGCTGATCACCGAAGAAGACGCAAAGCGCGTGGTGGACTGGATCCAGGAGGCCGTCGACGGCGGCGGCAAGCTGCTCATCGGCGGCGAGCGCGAGGGCAGCGTCGTGCGCCCGGCGGTGGTCGAGAATCCGCCCGCCGAAAGCAAGCTGCGCGAAGAGGAGGTCTTCGGTCCGGTCGTCACGCTGGAGAAGTTCTCGGACTTCGACGCGGCGATCGAGTCCATCAACGACTCGCGCTATGGCCTGCAGGCGGGGCTGTTCATCCGCGACATTTCCAAGATCAACAAGGCCTGGGACCGGCTCGAAGTCGGCGGCGTGATCATCAACGACGTGCCGAGCTTCCGCGTCGACCACATGCCCTACGGCGGCGTCAAGGATTCCGGCCTGGGCCGCGAGGGTATCCGCTACGCCATCGAGGACATGACCGAGATCCGGCTGCTCGCGATCCGGGACGTCTAGAAGAAAGGGTTCAGGGTTCAGGTTTCAGGGTTCAGGAGCGGGAGCTGTAGGCGGAGAGCGAGTCGCCGACAATCGTTTCGCCGTGCCCGCCGGAATCCTTGAAGTGGTGCGGCCATCGATTGTTGCCACAACGATTCTTGTGCCCGGAACCCGGAACCCGGAACCCCTTAGTCTTTTTTCCTGAAACCTGAAACCTGAAACCTGAAACCTGAAACCTTCTTGATTCCAGTGCCGCACGCCCCAACTGCTGTGGATAAGTTGCAGTTTCACAGGGGAGTCAGCCTGTTATGAGAATGGATAAATTGACCGCCCGGTTCCAGCAGGCGCTGGGTGAGGCCCAGAGCCTGGCGGTGGGCATGGATCACGCGGTGCTCGAGCCCGAGCACCTGATGCTGGCGCTGCTCGACCAGGAAGGCGGCGGTATTCGCGGCCTGCTTTCGCGCTCGGGTGCGAAGGTCGACCAGCTGCGCTCGGCGCTGGGCGAGAAGGTCGAGGGTTTTCCGAAGGTTACCGGCCAGGCCGGGCAGATCAACCTGTCGAACGATCTCGGCCGGGTGCTGAACCTGACCGACAAGATCGCGACCAAGCGCGGCGATGCCTACATCGCCTCCGAAATCTTCGTTCTGGCCGCCCTCGAGGCCAAGGTCGCCCTGACCGAGTTGCTGCACCAGGCCGGCGTGACCCGAAAGGCCGTGGAAGACGCCATCGAGTCGGTGCGCGGCGGCGAGAAGGTCGACGACCCCAACGCCGAAGACACCCGGGAGGCGCTGCAGAAATACACCATCGACCTGACCGAGAAGGCCGAGCAGTCGCGCCTGGATCCGGTCATCGGCCGCGACGAGGAGATTCGTCGCACCGTGCAGGTCCTACAGCGCCGGACCAAGAACAACCCCGTGCTCATCGGCGAGCCCGGCGTGGGCAAGACCGCCATCGTCGAGGGCCTGGCCCAGCGCATCGTCAACGGTGAGGTACCCGAGGGGCTGAAGAACAAGCGCGTGCTGTCGCTCGACATGGGCGCGCTGATCGCCGGCGCGAAGTACCGCGGTGAGTTCGAGGAGCGCCTCAAGGCGGTGCTCAACGAGCTCAAGCGCGAAGAAGGCAAGATCATCCTGTTCATCGACGAGATCCACACCATGGTCGGTGCAGGCAAGGCCGAGGGCGCGATGGACGCCGGCAACATGCTCAAGCCTGCGCTCGCTCGCGGCGAGCTGCACTGCGTCGGTGCGACCACGCTCAATGAGTACCGCGAGAACATCGAGAAGGACGCCGCACTCGAGCGCCGCTTCCAGAAAGTGCTGGTCGAGGAACCCAGCGTCGAGGACACCATCGCCATCCTCAGGGGCCTGCAGGAGCGCTACGAAGTCCACCACGGCGTCGACATCACCGACCCGGCGCTGGTTGCCGCCGCGACCCTGTCGCATCGCTACATCACCGACCGCAAGTTGCCCGACAAGGCCATCGACCTGATGGACGAGGCCGCCAGCCGGATCCGCATGGAGATCGACTCCAAGCCCGAAGCGATGGATCGCCTCGAGCGTCGGCTCATCCAGCTCAAGATCCAGCGCGAGGCGCTCAAGAAGGAATCCGACGAGGCCTCGAAGAAGCGCCTGTCCGACCTCGAAGGCGAGATCGACGAGCTCGAGCGCGAGTTCGCCGATCTCGAGGAAGTCTGGAAGACCGAAAAGGCCTCGGTGCAGGACAGCACGCACATCAAGGAAGAGCTCGAACGCGCCCGGGCCGAGCTCGACAACGCCCGCCGCGCCCAGGATCTCTCGCGCATGGCCGAGCTGCAGCACGGCCGGATTCCGGAACTCGAGCGCCAGCTCCAGGAAGCCGAGTCGAGCGACAAGACCGACCACTTCCAGCTGCTGCGAAACAAGGTCACCGAGGAGGAAATCGCCGAGGTCGTGAGCCGCTGGACCGGTATTCCGGTCTCCAAGATGCTCGAGTCCGAGCGCGAGAAGCTGCTCAAGATGGAAGACGCTCTGCATGAACGCGTCATCGGCCAGGACGAGGCGGTCAAGGCCGTCTCCGATGCGATCCGCCGTTCGCGCGCCGGCCTGGCCGACCCCAACCGGCCCAACGGCTCCTTCCTGTTCCTGGGCCCGACGGGCGTGGGCAAGACCGAGTTGTGCAAGTCCCTGGCGAACTTCCTGTTCGACACCGAGGACGCCATGGTGCGCATCGACATGTCGGAATTCATGGAAAAGCACGCCGTCGCCCGCCTGATCGGGGCACCGCCGGGCTATGTCGGCTACGAGGAGGGCGGCTACCTGACCGAGACCGTCCGCCGCCGTCCGTACTCGGTGATCCTGCTCGACGAGGTCGAGAAAGCGCATCCGGAAGTCTTCAATATCCTCCTGCAGGTGCTCGACGACGGTCGCCTGACCGACGGCCACGGCCGCACGGTCGACTTCCGCAACACCGTGATCGTCATGACCTCCAACCTGGGCTCGGACCGCATCCAGTCGATGGCCGACTCGGACTACGAGGCCATGAAGTCGGCGGTGATGGAAGTCGTCGGCCAGCACTTCCGGCCGGAGTTCATCAACCGCGTCGACGAGATCGTCGTCTTCCATCCGCTCGACAAGGCCGAGATCCGCAAGATTGCCGCCATCCAGGTCGACTACCTGCGAAAGCGCCTGGCCGACCGCGATATCGGTTTCGAGATCAGCGATGCCGCGCTCGATTTGCTCGGCGAGGCCGGCTTCGACCCGGTCTACGGCGCCCGCCCGCTCAAGCGGGCCATCCAGAACCGGCTCGAGAACGCGCTCGCCCAGAAGATCCTGGCCGGCGAGTTCGCGCCCGGTGACGCGATCCGCGTGCATGTCGCCGACGGTGAGCTGGCCTTCGATCGCGATTCCGGCGCACAGGCTGCCGCCGGCTGAGTGCCGGCGGCCCACGTTCACCCGCCTGTGCTAGGTTCTCGTCATCTGGGAACCGAGGAGAGACACGATGGCGGAAAAGCCGATCGTTGCCGCGCTTTCGCCCAAGGGCGTCGAGGTCGAGAAGGGAAAAACCTACTACTGGTGCCGCTGCGGCCGCTCGAGCAACCAGCCGTTCTGCGACGGCTCGCACAAGGGCACCGGGCTGGCGCCGGTCAAATTCGAGGCCGAGGAGGACGGCGAAGTCTACTTCTGCCGCTGCAAGGGCACCGGCGACCAGCCGCGCTGCGACGGAACGCACGCCAAGCTAGATGTCGAGGTCGGCGATCCCCTGCCCGACAGCGTCCTGGAGGGGGCTGAAGACGGCGAAGAAGCCTCGGCGCCGGAGCCCGAGGCGACCCCGGAGGAGCCCACCGTCGCCCGCATCCACGAGATGGCCAAGCACGGGCTCGACAAGAGCGGGCCGCATGGCGAGACGGTGGCCATGGGCGTGCCGCGCAGCGAACTGCCCGACTGGAACGACATCCAGATCCTGACCGCGCAACTGGCGCGCAAGCCGCTCGAGGACGATGTCGAGGTCGATACCGGTCTCGTGGTCGGCCCGAAGGCGGAGCGCCCGCTGACGCTCGACATCCCGCTCCTGGTCTCCGACATGAGCTTCGGTGCGCTGTCGCCGGAAGCCAAGGTGGCTCTGGCCAAGGGCGCGGAGCTCGCCGGCACCGGCATCTGTTCGGGCGAGGGCGGCTCGATGGACGAAGAGCGCGAAGCCAATTCGCGCTATTTTCTCGAGCTGGCCTCGGCGAAATTCGGCTGGCGCGAGGAGTTGCTCGACGAGGTTCGCGCCTTCCATTTCAAGGGCGGCCAGGCGGCCAAGACGGGCATCGGCGGTCACCTGCCGGGAAGCAAGGTGACCGACAAGATCGCCGAAACCCGCGGTATCGAAAAGGGCAAGGATGCCGTCTCGCCGGCGTCGTTCGAGGACCTGCGCAGCGCAAAGGACTTCCGGAGATTCGCCGACCGGGTCCGGGAGCGTTCGGGCGGCATTCCGATCGGCTTCAAACTCTCGGCCAACCATATCGAAGACGATATCGATTTCGCGCTGGATGCCGGCGCCGACTACATCATTCTCGACGGCCGCGGCGGCGGTACGGGGGCGGCGCCCGCCATCTTCCGCGACCACATCAGCGTGCCGACCATCCCGGCACTGGCGCGGGCGCGTCGGCACATGGACAAGCGTTGCGGTCGTGACGTGACCCTGATCGCCACCGGCGGGCTCAGAACGCCGGAAGACTTCGTCAAGGCCCTGGCCATGGGCGCCGACGGCATCGCGCTGGCGAATGCCGCCATCCAGGCGATCGGCTGCGTGGCCGCGCGCATGTGTCACACCAACCAGTGCCCGTCGGGCGTGGCCACGCAGGATCCGAAGCTCCGCAAGCGGCTCGAGGTCGACAACGGCGCCGAGCGGCTGGCGCGCTTCTTCGGCGCTTCGGTGAGCCTGATGTCGCTGCTGGCCCGGGCCTGCGGTCATTCGTCCCTGGCCGACTTTTCGGCCTCGGATCTGACGACCTTCAAGCGCGAAATGGCCGAGCTCAGCGGCGTGAAGTTCGGCGGCGCGGGCTGACTTTCAGTCCTCCCGGGGGCGATCCACGACGGGATGGGCCAGACCGAACAGACGCTGGATCGCGTCGCCCAGCCCGGCGTGCATCCGCTCGACGGTTGACCGCAGGCTGCTTTCACCAGCGACTGCCTCGTGGATGCGAATCGCCTCGTCTTCGTCGGCGAAGAACCGCAGGGAATCGACGATGGCCAGGTACTCGGCGTAGAGTCCGGGGTAGCCGGCCAGGTGCGCTTCCCAACCCGGGGCCACGACCGGCTGGGTCGCCCTGAATCCCTTGCACCAGTCGCTGAAGGAAGAAGCGAAACAGGCTTCGGGATCCTCGGGCGGCCGCACCGCAGGCGGAATCGGGTCGCCCTGCTCGAAGACCGCGTCGGAGACAAAGCGGAACAGCTCGCGATAGGCGTCGGCCACCGGCAGGTACACCGGGGCCCGCTCCGAGACGTGGTTGCCGTACATGTGTTCGTAGAGTACGTGGTTGCGCACGAACTTGGGCGCAGTCGCGCAGCCGAAACAGAAGCCGGCGGCGACGGCGAAAGGCATCGAACCGTCCGGGTCGAAGCGCCGGTGATAGTAATCGATGACCTTTTCGTGGGCGGGTCCAAAGCCCCCGGTGGCGGCCTCGAATGCGGCCGGCAGAATGTCCAGGTCGCGTTCGTCGAACAGTCGCTCGATTTCGAAGGAAGTCGGCCGGTCTCCCGAAGGTGGCGATTGGCTGAGCTGCCGGTATTGCTGGCTGTTCATCGCCTCGGCGAGCGCCCAGACAGCCACCACGCGTTCGACGCCGCGTTCGAGCAGGTGCCCGAGCAGCCGGCCGGTTTCGGGCGGCTGCCCGGTCGCGAGCTGGTCTTCGACTTCCCGCCACTCGTCGGCGCTGCGCGGCAGGCAGCAGGGAAATGGCATGTCGTTGTTCTTGAGCCAGCGCCGCACGGCGAGCGTGCGCTCGGCCTCGGGCGCGCCGAGCCAGGCGGACCGGTCGGGGCCGCTGCGCGGGTCGTAGCGAAGCCGTTCGTTCTTGTCGGGCATCGGCCGTGGGTCATCTTCCGGGCTCGGTCCCATTATGCAACGACAGGCCTGCAATTCGAGTCCCGATTACCGGCCCTGCACGCCGTCCCCGGCCGGCGACGTTAGAATGTCGGAAACCCGCGCATAGCGAGAGAGAGGATGATCGGAGCCGCTTCCCAGCCCATTCGCTACGTCGAGCCGGTATTCCGGCCCCCGAGCGAGGCGAAGTCGCTGATCCTGCCGGTCACCGACGGCTGCTCGTGGAACAAGTGCACGTTCTGCGAGATGTACACCGCGCCGCAGAAGAAATTCCGGGCCCGGGACGAATCGGAAGTGCTCGACATGATTCGCCGTTGCGGCGAGCTCTTTGGCGACAGCGCCCGGCGGGTCTTCCTGGCCGACGGCGACGCCCTCGTTCTGCCCACGCATCGGCTCATGCGCATTCTCGAAGCGATCGGCGAACACATGCCGGCCGTCGAGCGGGTCTCCAGCTACTGCCTGGCCCGAAACCTGAGGCGCAAGTCGGTCGCCGAGCTGACCGAACTGCGCGAGGCCGGCCTGCACATGGCCTACCTGGGCGCCGAGACCGGCGACGAGCTCGTGCTCGAGCGAGTCAACAAGGGCGAGACCTTCGAGTCCATGCGCGAGGCGCTCGACAAGCTGGGCGAAGCGGGCATCACGCGTTCGGTGATGATTCTCAACGGCCTGGGCGGCCAGGTGCACAGCGACCGCCATGCCGATAACTCGGCCCGCCTGGTCAACGCCACCCGGCCCGAATTCCTGGCCACGCTGGTGGTGAGCTTCCCGCAGGGCAAGCGGCGATTCCGGGCGGCCTATCCCGAATGGGAGCCGCTCGACCAGGTCGGGTTGTTTCGTGAAATGCGGCGCTTTTTGGGCGCGCTCGAGCTCGACGGCACCGTCTTTCGTTCCGATCACGCTTCCAACTGGCTGGCGCTCAAGGGCACGCTCAACGCCGACAAGCAGCGCCTACTCGATCAGCTCGACCTCGCCATCCGGCAGCCCGGCCGGGCCGGCTTGCGCCCGGACTGGGCCCGCGGACTCTAGATGGGCGACCCCGCGCGAATGCAGCTGCCATGTGCCTGATCGCATTCGATTTCGCGCCCGGCGGAGATCGCCCGCTGTTGATGGCGGCCAATCGCGACGAATTCCATGCGCGGCCGGCCCGGCCGATGGCATGGTGGTCCTGGCCGGGCGGTCCGCTGGCCGGCCAGGATGAACAGGCGGGCGGCACCTGGCTGGCCCTGGCGCGCGACGGTCGCTGGGCGGCGGT
>JAASTB010000060.1 GCA_021767625.1 Wenzhouxiangella sp. | reverse complement strand
TGGTCGATATCGAGGCGAACGGTCACGGTGTCGCCGGCGTCGACGAATCCGTCGGCCGGGTCGACGATCGACTTGGCCAGATCGACATCGGGCGCGACGATGTCCACCCCGACGGTGCCGGAAGCGGTGCTGGTGGAAGTGGTCAAGGTGGCCGTGTTGAGCTGGTCTGTGTCGCCGCTCTGGTTGGCGGAGACGTCGATGACCTGCGCGACGACCTCGAAGGTGATTTCGTCGTCGGCGTCCACCGCGCCGTCGGGCGCGTTCTGGATGGTGCCGAAATTCCATTCGAGCCGGTCATTGTAGGTGTCGGCGTTGGTATCGCTGGCGGTGCCGGGATCGCCGGGCGAAGGCAGCGACGCGCCGGAGAGGTTGCCGCCAACGCTGACGACCTGCGAGGAGACGACTTCGAGCGTGCTCGAGCCGGTCGGCAGCTGGTCGGTCACCACGACTGCATCGCTGGTGCCTTCGGCGAACACCGTGGTGAACCGGTAGGTCACCTGCTCGCCTATGGTCAGGTCGTCGGGGGCACCGAACTGAGCGTCGCCCGTGCTGGTTTCGCTGGTGTCGAACACCACCTTGACGAGACCCGGCTGGGTGACCAGGATCGAGTGGCTGTCGCTGTCGTTGTTGGTTCGCTGGTCCGGGTTGGCGCCGGCGATCGAATCCCAGGTCAGCGTGGCCGTGTTGGTCAGCGTTTCGCTGGGCTGCACGCCCGGCGAAAGCGTGGCTTGGTATTCCAGTACCACGACTTCGCCGAGCTGCAGGTCGGTCCAGCCGAGCGAAACCGTGTTGCCCGCGCTGGTATCGACATCAAAGTTCGGGCCGCTGACAACCTGGATGCTGCCGAGGTTGAGGGCGAGATCAGCCGGCAGGGGATCGTCGAACACGAGGTCCTGCGCGTCGGCGGCCGAACCGCCGGTGTGCTGAAGCGTGACGGTGTAGGTCACGCTGTCGCCGGCATCGCCCTGCGTGATGCTGCCGGACTTGTCGACCGACAGGATCGGTTCGACCACGTCGACGTCGGCACTGGCCGAGGCGTCGAGCCCGGGTCCGAACTGCACGAGCACGTTGTTGGTCAGGTCGTCGTCGTTGACGTTGGCGGTCTCGTCGACCAGGGTCGCTTCGACGCGAACCACGATGCGGTCGTCGGCGGTCACCGCATTGTCCGGCGTGTTGTCCACCTGGCCGAAGTCGAAGCTCACCGTGTCGGCGATTCCGTCGGACAACTGGTTGTCGCTGACGGCGGGTACCGGTGACGGCACAGTCGGGCTGAGATTGGCGCCGACGCTGACGACCGAGGCGCTGTCGACACGCATCAGGCCGTTGGAGAAAGGCACGGTATCGGTGATGACAACCTGGGGGGTGCTGCCTTCCGGAATGGTTACGGTGATATCGAAAGTGGCCGATTCGCCGACAACCAGGTCTGGGATGCCGGGGCGGAATTGGCCGTCGCCGGTCTCGGTCTCGGATGTACTCGCAACCGCCTTGGTGACGGCGACCGATTCGACGCTGACGGTGTCGGAACCGCTGGCGGCATAGTCGTTGATGCCGCCGCTGCTGTCGCGTTCACCACTGTCGGAGCCGGGAGCGCCCGGCGTGGCGGAGCCTGTCGGGTTGCTGGTCGTGCCGTTGGTTCCGGGGAGGCTGGTCCATATCGCGTCGGCCGTGTTGGTGATATTCGTTCCCGGCGCCACCGTCGTCTCGAGGGTGGCGTCGAAAGCGATGTCGATCTGGCAACCCGGTGTCATCGTGTCGACAAAGATGTCGAGGGTATCGCCGACGGTGCTGTCTACTATGCCCGGTGCCGTGCAACCGGCAGGGGTAATGGTCAGGCCGCTGAGTCCGGCCAGACCGGATGGCAGTGTATCGGTGATCGCCACTTCATGGGCCGGACTGCGATTGGCGCCGGCGGCTGCCGTGACGGTGATGGTGAACGAAATCGTGTCGCCCGCATCACCCGTGGCCGGTATCGCCGACTTGGCGACGGTGACGGCCGGCTCAGCGATGCGAACCTGTACATTGTTCGAGTTGCCGTTGAGTGCACTGCCGCTGCCCAGGGTGGTGAAGTTGTTGTTGCGGTTGTCCCCGACGTCGTTGCTGCCCGCACCGGCGTTGTTGACCAGCGCGTTGAATTCCAGCAGCAAGAACTCGTCGTCCGTGTCGCTATCCGCGTTGGTCACGTCGCCGAAGGCGAAGACGGGATCGGTGCCGTTGGAAAACGGGCCGCCGGAAATGGCACCAGGGGGCAGGGGGAACGTGATCGAGGCACTGGGCACTGCCCCGGGTCCGGATGCACTGCCGTTGATCGTGGGAATCGCGAGTGTGCTCGAGGACAATCCTGCACCGTTGCTGACGAACGCTGCGGTGGCAGTTCCGTCATCGAGAAAGGTCAGCCCGGACGGCAGGTTGTCGCGTACGCTCAGCTGCGTGATTTCACCTTCGGGAATGCGAACGGCGGCGCGATAACGTACGACTTCGCCGATGGTCGCCCGCGGCGGATTCGCGGCATCGGATGTGCCGGGTTCCGAGCTCGATATGAAGTACTTCTGCTGGTCGATGTCGGCGCTTTCGGCCGTGGCGTCATCGGTCAGGGTCGGGAAGTCGGCCGCGCCGCTCTGGCTCGCCCAGTTCAACGAAGCCGTATTGGTGATCGTGCTGTCCGGCGCCAGATCGGCCGCCGCCTGGCAATCAACCGTGACCAGGGCGGTATCGGTGTCGTATGGGGCACCCACGCTGCCGTCGTTGGCCGCTAGCGGATCGTCGAGCAGGATGCCCGTCGCGATTGATCCGGTGAAGCCGAGAACCGTGCCCGCTCCGTCGGTCACACCCGAGACGCTGCAGCCGGTCAGGCCCGGAACCGTCGGGTCTGTGATGGTGACGTCGTAGGCTTGCGCACTGCCCTGGTTCTCGGCGGTGATCGTGTAGGTGATCGTGTCGCCGGCGTCGATGCCGGTAATGTCGCCGTCGACAGGCAGGTTGCCCGGGCCCGGGTTGATCGATCCGTTACCGTCCGTGGCCGAGACGCCCTTGGTGACGACCATGTCGGGCGCGCCGACCTGGAAACTGACCGGGCCGGTGGCGATGGCCGATTGCCCGGGCGTGTTCTCGGTGCTGCCAAGCAGGATATTGGTCAGGAACAAGCCGTCGGCAAACGGAATGTCGTTGATTGGGGCCGATACGTCGACTTCGATGGTCTCAGATGTCGTGCTGGTGACGTCGGGCCACTCGATGGCCAGTGCATTCTGCGCTGCGTCGACGGTGATGCTGTCGGGAGTCAGCCCGAGCGTGTCGTTTGGTCCGTGGACTATGTCCGTGCCGAACGTCGTGGAAATGTCGGTGACGTCGATAACGGGCAGCGGGAAGAAATCCTCGAAAAGAATTGCGCTCGTGTCACCGGCGGGAACATCCAGTGTCAGTCGGAAGATGATCGACTCGCCCGGGACGTAGAAAGGCTGGACGTTGACGATTTCCTTGCTCAGGGCCACGGGAATGATGCTGATGGTGGCGCCGCTGCCGTCGGCGCAACCGCTGGCGCCCTGGACCAGGCTGTAGTCGGCGGTCACCGTGTTGGTGAGGCTGTCCGAGGAGAGGATTGGCTCACCAGTGTTCTGGTAGTCCTGCCGAAGCTGGGCGTCGTATTGCAGCGTGATTGAGCTGCTGGCCGGAATTGTGCCGGCGGCCGCGCCGATGTCGTAGGTCAGCGTGGTGGTGTAATCGCCATTGACGACCTCGGTCGGCGTAATCGCCACGGTAGAGCCGTTGACCGTAAGAGAACCGTGGGCGACAAAATCGATGCCGTCGGGAATGGTGTCGGTGACGACCAGGCTGTCGACATCGCCGAAATCGGTCACCTGGAAGTTCAGGGTGTAGGTCAGCGCGGCGCCGGGCGAGGCCTGTCCGGGCGAAACGCCTTTCTGGACTGCCACGTGCTTGGCGGTGACAGTCTCGCTGTCGCTGACCGTGGGCAGCACCTGGTTCGGGCCCGAAGAGGGCACGTAAGTGCCATCTGCACTGGCGTTGTTGATCTGGTCTTCGGTGGTGCAGACGGTTTCGTCGAGCGTGTCGACGATGTAGCCGCTGTAGGTCACGACAACATCACTGCCGGAGACGGTACCGACCGTATTGCCCGAGCACGTGACTTCGAGGGTGCCGCCGGGGCTAACCGTGGAGGGAGTTGATGTGGTCGAACATCCGCTGCCGCCGGTAATGTTGACCGGGCCGATGAACTGGAAGTCGGCCGGCAACTGGTCGGAGATGACCAGAGGATTGATGGTGGCGGTGTTGGCGATGTCGGCCGTCAGGGTATAGGTGTACGGCCAGGACGTGGCCGGCGGGCGCTCCGATTCGGGGGCATCCTGCGACTTGCTGAAAGTCAGCACCGTGGGGGTGACCGACTGGTTCACCGTCGAGCCGGTGATCGGCCCGTTGTCGCCCGTCGGCGTATCGCCGAATTCGTACATCGGGGTGATATCCACCGGCAGGGGAGCGCCGACGGTAGCGCCCGGTTCGATGGTCAGACAGATATCGATGGGCAAGTCGGGGCCGCCGTCGACGACCGAACCGACCGGATAAGTGAGAACGAGGAAGTCGTTGCCGGGCGTACCGGTCACGGTCTGACCGGTGATGGGGTCGGTGAGCTGGTTGCCCGGCGCGGCCGGAAAGGTGCCGACGTTGTTGATGCCGCCGCCGGTGCCGAAGATTTCTGCGGAATCCAGCGTCAGATCAGGGGAAAGCTCGACGCGAAGGTAGGGACCGTATCCGGGAGAGCCGGTGTTGGTGAAATTGGTCTGAAAGCAGAACTGCTCGCCGAGAAAACTCTCGACCGGCACGGTCTGGTCGATCTGGGGGGTCTGGGCGGCGAGCTGGCCCGCAAGGACCAGCATCAGTCCGATCAGGACGATACGAATGGTGGACACGATCTCTCCCTCGAGGAATCACTTGGGTTTTCGGGCGAAATTGTATGCAATTGTCGCGCCGGTTCGCATGACGCTTTTCGTGAACGCAGCAGTTTCAGGTGTCCCGGCCTGGACAGTCGGGGGTGATATGTTCCGGGGGGGGCGGTCGAAGTGACAATCCGCGTCACTTCCTGCGCCCGGGTTTCAGCGGCGTTTCGCTGCGGGCGAGCAGTGTGCACCCAACACGCGAAACACCTTAGCGAACAACCGCATCAACGAAGGAGCGAACGAACGCAGCAGCGGCGAAGCCGCCGCCCATCACCGCCGCTTGCGTTCTTCTTCCTTGTCGAGCCGCCGCAGGATGTACCACTGCTGCGCCAGCGACACGCCGGCGTTGGTTGCCCAGTACAGGACCAGGCCGGCCGGGAACAGGGCGAACAGGAAGGCGAATACCACCGGCAGGCCCTGCATGATCTTGCGCTGCATGGGATCCATGCCCGCCGCCGGCATCAGGCGCTGGGTGATGATCATGAACGCGCCGTTGAGGATCGGCAGGATGAAGTAGGGATCCGGCTGGCTCAGGTCGGGCACCCACAGGAACGAGGCCTGGCGCAGTTCGACCGACTCGAGCAGCACCCAGTAGAGCGAGATGAAGATCGGGATCTGGACCAGGATCGGCAGGCAGCCGCCGAGCGGGTTGACCTTCTCCTTCTTGTAGATCTCCATCATGGCCTGACCGAACTTCTGGCGGTCGTCGCCGTAGCGCTCCTTGAGCTGCTGGATGCGCGGCTGGAGTTTTCTCAGCTTGCCCATCGAGCGGAACTGGGCTTCGGTGAGCTTGTAGAAGACCAGCTTGATGAGCAGGGTCAGCACCACGATCGACCAGCCCCAGTGACCGATCAGGGTGTGGATGTGGTCCAGCGCCCAGAACAGCGGGCGCGAGATGATCGTGAAGAAGCGGTAGTCGACGGTCAGGCGCAGGCCCGGCGCGACTTCGTCGAGGCGGTTCTGCAGCTTGGGGCCGGCGAACAGGCGCGCGGTGAAGGTGTGGCGCTCACCGGCGGGTACGCTGATCTGGGGCGAGGTGGCGGCCACCAGGTAGCGCGGCAGCTGGCCGTCGCCCACCTGGCGGGTGGTGTAGCGGTGGCGCTGTTCCTCGGGCGGAATCCATGCGGCCAGGAAGTAGTGCTGGATCATCGCCGCCCAGCCGCCGCTGAAGGTCGCCTGGAAAGGCTTTTCGGCCATGTCGTCCCAGCCCAGCTTGGTCAGCGCGTCTTCAGGCGAATAAACCGCGGCGCCGTTGTAGCTGAATCGTTCCGGGTTGGTGAAGGCCCAACCGGCGTCGCTCAGGTCCGGGCGGGTCTTCTGGAGCTGCACGTAGCGCGCGCCCTGCCAGGGTTGGCCGCTTTCGTTGATGACCTCCATCTCGAGGTCGACAATGTAGTTGCCGCGATGGAAGATCCAGGTGGCGACGACTTCCAGGCCGGATTCGTGCTGCCAGGTCAGCGGCACTTCCAGGGTGTCTTCGCCCGGCTGCAGTTCGTAGCTGTCGCGTTCGAACTGCCAGCGGGTGCGGTGGTTGGGCGCCGGGCGGTCGGCGCTGACCAGGCCGGCCTGCGCGACGAACAGCTGCGGGAGATCCTGAACGAGGAGGACGAACGGTTCGTTCTGCTTGTCGACGCTGACCGGGTAATCCTTCAGGCGAAGATCCACCAGGGTGCCGCCGTTGGCGTCGAGGTCGACATTGAGCACATCGGTGTCGATGCTGATGCGGCGGCTGGCGCGAACTTCCGGTTCGGCGCTCGGGATGTCGGTCGACTCGGAGCGCTCGTTGCCGGTGGCGTCCGGGTCGTCCGAGAAGTCGGGCACATCGGGCACGTCGCCCGGATCATCGCTGCTTCGGCCGTTTTCGGCGGCCGTTCGATCGGCGCCGCTGGCGTCGGCAGTCTGCTGTCCGGATTCGGCGGCGGGGCGCGGCGGGGGCGCATAGTCCTTCTGCCACTCCAGGTAAACCATGAAGCCCAGCAGGCCGATGAGAAGAAGAAGGAAACTGCGCGTATTCATGGATTGTCGCTAAACCGCTGCCAAAGTTGTTCGAGTTTTTCTCTCAGGACGCGGCGGTCGGCATCGCGGGCAGCCGACCGGGCCACGACCACGTAGTCCATGGGTGCGAGGCGGTCGCGCCAGAGACGAAAGGTCTCGCGAATCTGGCGCCGGATGCGGTTGCGATCGACCGCTCGCTTCGAAACGCGGCGCGAGACGGCCATGCCGAGCCGCGCCTGGTCCGAGGGAATGTAGTGAACCCGAAAGAGTTCGTTGCCGCACGAGCGGCGGGCGGAGAAAACCGCCTTGAACTGCGCGCCGCTGAGCAGGCGCGCGGTTCGCGGCAGGCGCTGCCGCCATGGCATTCGCCTAGGGACTTACCGGCCCGGGTTGGCGGCCAGGCGCTTGCGACCCTTGGCGCGACGGGCGTTGATGACTGCACGACCCGACTTGGTGGCCATCCGTGCACGAAAACCGTGACGGCGGAGGCGCTTGATTCTGCTGGGTTGGAATGTCCGTTTCATGACCGAATCCGTAGACTGTTGACGATTGTTATGGCGATACAATGGGCGGCTTGGTCGAGCCCGAGGCACCTTGGCCCGGACACGACAGCGCATCCCGCACGCGGTTCACCGCGCAGGGAAGCCCAACAAAAGACATCAAGCATAACTTTCAAACCGCTTGCGTGTCAACGTTTTGGACGCGTGGACCGACCCGTGGCGGCGCCGGCGCGACCGCGGCGTCACGCAGGGTGAATTTGCCCGTCATCACGACTAGACTGAGCGACTTATGACCGAGCAGCAGCAAAACCATCCGGTAGGCGCATTGTGGCAGCAATGCCTCGAGCGTCTCGAGCGCCAGATCCCGCTCGAGGAGCTCAACACCTGGATTCGTCCGCTGCAGCTTGACGGCGACGGCGGCGACCGGATTCGCCTGACCGCGCCAAACGACCTGGTCCGCGACCAGGTGCGCCAGCACTACCTGGAGATGATGCGCGAGTTCTTCGCGTATCACGGTTTCGACCGGGCGGCGGTCACCATCGAAGTCGGCAGCCGCAGCAGCGAGCCCCGCGTCGAACCAGCGCCCGAGCGGCGCCGGGGCGGCGCCTGGGGCCTGGACGAACGCTACCGCTTCGAGAACTTCGTGCTCGGCAAGTCCAACGAACTGGCCTTCGCCGCCGCCAAGCAGGTGGCCAACAGCCCCGGTACGGTCTACAACCCGCTGCTGCTCTACGGCTCCACCGGCCTGGGCAAGACGCACCTGCTGCACGCCGCCGGCCGCTTCATCGCCGAAGCCAACCCGAACGCGCAGGTGATGTACCTGCACGCAGAGAAATTCGTCAGTGAAATGATCCAGGCGCTCCGGCGCGACAGTATCGACGCCTTCAAGCGCCGCTACCGCTCGGTCGACACCCTGCTGCTCGACGACATCCAGTTCTTCGCCGGCAAGGACCGCTCGCAGGAAGAGTTCTTCCACACCTTCAACGCCCTGCTCGAATCGCGCCAGCAGATCATCCTGACCTGCGACCGCTACCCCAAGGAGGTCGACGGTATCGAGGCCCGGCTGCGCTCGCGTTTCGGCTGGGGGCTGACGGTCTCGATCGAGCCGCCGGACTTCGAGACGCGCGTGGCCATCCTGCAGAAGAAGGCGGGCGAGCGCGAGCTCGAACTCAGCGACGACGTGACCTTCCTGATCGCGCGGCGCATGCGCTCGAACGTGCGCGACCTCGAGGGCGCACTCAATTCGCTGATCGCCAACGCGCGCTTCTCGGGCCGGACCATCGATCTGGAGTACACGCAAGAGATCCTGCGCGACGTGCTCGCCGTCCACGATCGCCTGATCACGATCGAGAACATCCAGAAGGTGGTGTCCGATTACTACCAGCTGCGCGTGGCCGACCTGCTTTCGCGCCGCCGGAGCCGATCGATCGCCCGGCCGCGACAGATGGCCATGTACCTGGCCAAGGAACTGACCGAGCATTCCCTGCCGGAAATCGGCAATGCCTTCGGCGGGCGCGATCACACGACAGTGCTTCACGCCTGTCGTAAAATCGAGAGTTTATGCGAATCCGACGGGCGCTTGCGCGAGGAGCACGCCCGTCTGACCCGGGAATTGACCAGCTGAGAAAACAAGTTGTGGGGATTGGCTGAAGAAGCTGTGGACAAAAATTTCGACGGGAGTTATCCACAGTCGGCCAACAGGATCCGCGGACGGTTGTCCCAGCGGTTTGCAGTGAGCAAGCCATTGAAAATGAAGGGAAAAATGATTCTTCAACAGTTTCAACAGGCCCTACTGCTACTGGTTATTTCTTTTATAAACAAAAACAGAATCAGTCATCCGACTGCCTCGACATGAAGGAGCAATCATGAAGTTCTCGATTCCACGTGAGACGCTGCTGGCGCCGATCTCCCAGGTGGTCAACGTGGTCGAACGACGGCAGACGCTGCCGGTTCTGGCCAATTTCCTGATCGAAGCCGTCGACGAGGGACTGCGCATCACGGG
>JAASTB010000059.1 GCA_021767625.1 Wenzhouxiangella sp. | reverse complement strand
CGATCCGTTTCAGCTCCACCAGAAGCTCGGGCACGTCGTCGCGGATGATGCTCCAGATCGTGTCGTCGTCGATGCCGAGATAGGCATGGATCAGTCGATTGCGTGTGGCGATGATCATGCGCCAGGGAATGGCGGCATGCGCCTGGCGTGCGTCCTCGGGCACCTGCGTCGCCGCCTCGCCGATCAGCTCAAGATTTCGCAGGGTGGCGTCGTAATTGAGCGGCGTGCCCACGAATCCTGCCTGATCCAGGCCCTTGGTGTAAGCCAGCACGTTCTCCGCAAAGCGGATCATGTCATCGATGTAGAACCGCCACTCGCGCTCAGGCATCGACGGCTTCCCGTTCGATATAGGGCCTCAGTTCGTCCCGCAGCGCCTTTTCGGAAACCAGGTCCACCGGGCGCCCAAACTCGTCCTCCAACCGGAACTGCACGCCGAAAAAGCGCCGAGACGTGGCCGGCCCGTCGAACTCCACCACCACGTCCACGTCGCTACCCGGCTGCGACGCGTTGCGCACGGTGGAGCCGAACAGCGCCAGCCGGGTGACCCCGTATTGCCTCGCCAGCTCGGGCTTGAGGCGCCTGAGCACCGCCAGCGCATCCTCGCGGTTCACTGCCCCCTTATGCCGCATATGCTCCGGGGTGAAATACCGGCAACCACGGCCCGCCCCCTGACTGAACAGACGCCCCTCCTCGACCAGTGACGCCAGGCGACGCTGCAAGGTGCGACGCGGCACATCGAAGCTCAACCTCCCGGAGACATCGTCCACCGATGCGCCTTTGGGAAAGACGGATACCGCGGCGCAAATGGCATCGAACTCGGATTCTGGAACAGTACGTGGCATAGAGAGATCGCGGCTTTGGTTTAGCTCAAGCTTAGACCTCGAAGTGGCGCATTTCAATAATCGCGCCAGTTCGCTCCCGCTTTCACGACAGGCGCGTGGGAAGCCGCCTTGCCGGACTACCGAAGGAAGAAACCCAAGGTAAACAGGACGAAGGCTCCAATCCCCAACACCGTCAGAAACCGCTCAAATCGTGGTCCTCGCTGCCCCTGGAATGGCAGGAGAACCAACAGAAGGGACCCACAAAGCAGCGAGGCGGCCATCGCTGCCATTCCAGCGGGAGAGTCAACGACGTTGGCCTCAGGCCGCATGAATGAAGGGAAAGAGAATTCTCCCCGAGTGAGCCCCCATACCAAATAGATGAAACATACAGAAGCTAACCCGTAAACAAGGCCGTTCTTCACAAACCAAGTGACCATCTCAATTCGGTCCACATCTCGTCAGCCCGCCAAATTCCATCCGACAAACGACAGTGGTCTACTCCTGGATCATCGAAATCTTGCGGATTCCTAGCGATGCAGCTGCATCGAGGACTGGTCGAATTTTGGAATCAGCTATGCCCTCTGGGACAGTAATCAAAACACTTTCTGCCCCGGTTTTCATTTGAGCATCAAGCAAATCCGCAATACTTGCGGAGTCTTGGGTGTAGAGAGCAATCCCGTTTATCGAGACCTCCCCAGTACCATCGATCCGAATCATCACCTCGCTAGACGGAGGAACTTCACCACCAGCCCCGCGCGTCAGCCTATCGGGAGAACCGGTGATACCTTGCACTGCATAAATACCCTTGAAATGCGGACAGTCCCATTCATCCCCAATCAGCGCGCTGATTTCAGCTCGGATATACGCGTCCGTATCTGGTATATACCGCTCACTGATACCTTCGAATATGGCCCTGAATTCGTCTGTACTTATGGCAGCATGAATTCGATTTGAGAGTTCGACATTGAAGTCGTCGATCGTGGCATCCTTCGGGAAGTCACTCCAGGAATCTGGGTCGTATACACCACAGAAAGCTTCTGCTTCCTTTTTATACGCAGCCGAATCAAGAGAACATCCGGACAAAACAAAAAGTCCAAGGAAGAGCACAAAAACAGCAATCAATATTCTCATTACGATTACTCGCCCATCGCCAACGCAAAGTCTTGGAATGCCTCAGAAACATTCTCAAGATTCTCACGTGCTTTGTTTGGGTTCCTTCCCACTTCCCTTATGATCTTTTGCGCCTCATCGATAGTTATGGTCATTCCGGCATCCTGGAACAGTTTCACGAGCTTTAGTCCTGCCTCCTGCACATGCATTGGATTTTGCCAGTCTAGATTGCGGAAGCCCCGCACGACTGGCATATAACGCTGGTCAATGACTGCTAGCTGAGCATCTAACGATTTCGTTCCACGCTTTATTAGGATCTGAAGCAAGGAGGTATTTCATGCTTTTCCTTTCGCGCAAAACCAACCCCAAGCGACCGTAGGAGCGACGAGAGTCGCGATAAACCAGCGGGCTAAGACAACCGAAGGCATCGCGGCTCGCACCGCTCCTACACTAGAAACTGTAGCCCGGATGAAGCGAAGCGGAATCCGGGATCAACCTGGCCACCATACCCAAATCGGGTACGATCGTACCCATTTTGGGTACCTTCAACGCTTTCTCAGGGCCCCTGATTCCACTCTGTCGTATCCAGGCTACGATGTCTTCTCGTAGGAGCGCTGCGAGGCGCGATGCGATCAGGATCGTCGTACCTATACCCGTCGCCATTTGCGCAGCTTCTACACCCTCCACTCACCGCCCTGGCTCGACGAACCCGATCTCCCCGCTCGACTCGAACCCGATGGTCGCGGCCCGACCCTCCAGGGCCAGGCGACCGTGCAGGCGGTAGTCGATGGGCTTCGGCTCGCGTTCACCCATGTCGCGCAGCTGGCGGGCGAGCGACCAGAGGCTGGAGGAGACGTCCACCTCCATCACCGCCTCACCGTAGCCCGGCACTTCCACCCCCTGGTTGGAGACCCCCTCGGCGAACTGCTGGCCGTTGAGGTCCACCCGGAAATCCAGGCCGCGGATATTGAGCGCGAAGTCGTTGGGGTTCTGGATGCGCAACTTGAGGCGGTAGCGCTGCTCGAAGAGCTCGGCGCTCTGCAGCTGCAGGCCGACGAGATGCACGCGCGGCTCCCGCACGTTGGTGGGCAGGTAAGCGCAGGCATTCAACAGCAAGACGGCCGACAACAGAACAAGCCAGCGGGACAACGGGACGATTCGCGTCATGGGCGTCTACCTCCTGATACCGGCAGTCTAACCCAGCCCACGGGAGGCGTCGTGCGGGCCGGGTCACGCCCGCCTGAACTTACGCGCGCTCCGCTATTCTCAACATACATGGACAAGAAAACCCTCGAACGCGCCCGGGGCCTCTGGCAGCACCGCGGGCAGGCACGCTCGCCCTTCGCCGTCGAGCCCGGCCCGGGCCAGGAATCCGTCTGGGACTACCCGCGCCCGCCGGCGATCGTGGACGACACCCGTCTCGTGCAGGTCTACCTCGGTGCCACCCTCATCGCCGAGACCCGCGCGGCCCGGCGCGTGCTGGAGACCGCCAGCCCGCCCACCTTCTACCTGCCGCCGAACGACGTGCGCATGGAGTACCTGCGCCCCGCGAGCGGCCACACCTTCTGCGAGTGGAAGGGCCAGGCGGACTACTTCAGCGTGTGCGTGGACGACACCTGCGCCGAGCACGCGGCCTGGCGTTACCGCGAACCCTTCGGGGAATTCATCAAGATCAAGGACCACCTGGCCTTCTACCCCGGCCGCGTCGCCTGCCTGGTGGACGGGGAACGGGTCAAGGCCCAGGCCGGGGGCTTCTACGGCGGCTGGATCACGGACGAGATCGTGGGGCCTTTCAAGGGCGAGCCGGGCACCGGCGGCTGGTAACATCCAGAACATGCTGCGCGCCCTGCCCATCCTCGCCCTCACGCTGGCCACATCCGCCACCCAGGCCTCGGAGGCCATCGAGACCCACTGCATGGGCAGCGGCGAGACGGTCTACCTCATCGGCGGCGGGCCGGCCTTCACCACCTGGCACCTGGAACCCATCCAGCGGCAGTTCCAGGAGCGCTACCGCGTCTGCCGCTTCGACATGCGCGGAGTGGGCGACAACGCAGACCTCCCCGTCGATCCGAACACCCCCGCACTCGAACAATGGCTTTCCGACATGGCCACCGTACTGCCCGAGGAACCGACCCTCCTCTGGGGCCATTCCTGGGGCGCCCTGCAGATCCTGCTATATGCCGAGCGGCATCCCGAACGTGTAAGGGGCCTTATCCTCAGCAACCCCGTCGACCCCGCCCTGGAAAGCCTCGAACACATCGAAGCCAAGCGCCACACCAACGACCTGCCGCGGGCCCAGCCCACCCTCGAGGAGATCGGCACCCCGGCCGAGGCGCGCAAGAGCTTTCGCCGCAAGATCGCCAGCTACTTCCTCGACGGCCAACTCGGCTGGGACTATTCCGGCCAGTTCACGGCGGCGGACGCCAACAACGGGCTCAACGTGCAGATCTGGGAAGACTATCGAAGCGCGCCGCTCACCGCGGCGGACGTGAAAGGCCTGGAAGACAAGATCAGCGCCGTGATCCACTGCCGGCACGACGTGCTGCAGCCGGAGAGCCGGCAGGCCTATGCACGGCTGCTACCGGAAACACCGGAATATGTCCTGGAAGACTGCGCCCACTTCCCCTGGGTGGAAGTACCTCGCAAATACTATCAAGCAATAGACAGTGGGCTGGAGCGGCAAAAGAACTAAGTTAGACTGACACCCGATACTGTCGGCCCGGCCAATCAAAGGATGATCTCAATGGGAACAGGAAATTTTTCATCCGCGTCAATCACATTCTTGGCTATCTTGCTCCTCGCTTTCACCAACCTAGCGCTTGCCGATCAGAAGGATGCGGTCTGCAATGCCCTGCTCAACGAGCAAGTTGCAGTCTTGATAATAAATGACCTTGGCAACGATGAAAGCGAGCGATATGCCGACTGGTCCTACTATCTGAACGACTTTTCCAGCTCACATGCTGATGAATACACGTTCTTCCACGTAGATACCGAGTCGATGGCACGCCTCATTTATGAAAGCGAGCGATTCGACGAGCCTTACTCGCTGATTTTCATGAAGAGCGGGAGCCCCAGCCTATTTCACCAAAGGCCTATCCTGGAGCCACAGGCATATGAGTACGTCGAGCTTTTCTATGCCCAGCAAGCAATCCCGGCGCATCTTCATCAATTCGCACCGGTCGAAACCGATATCCGCCTGAAGGGTTGCCAATAACCCCTACTCCGCATCCTCGTCCTGCTGCTTCGCCGCCCGTAGCCGCGCGCGGTACTTGCCGCGCGCCAGGGCCTGGAGGTCGGCCACGGTGTCGCTCTCGTCGAGGATCTCCCGGCCCAGCAGGGTCTCGATGGCGTCTTCCAGGGTGACGATGCCGGCGGTCTGGCCGAACTCGTCTTCCACCAGGAACTGGTGCTTGTGGTTCTTGATCAACAAGTCCAGCAGGTTCTGCACCGGCAGCTTCTCGGAGACCCGGATGATGGGCTTGGCGAAGTGCTTGATGGGCTCGTCGCCCTTGCCCTCGCGCTCGGCCTCGTAGAGGTCCCCACGGATGACCTTGCCGGTGATGTTGTCGGTGTCCCCGGCATAGACGGGGATGCGGGTGAACTGCCGGGTCTCCGGCCGGTCCAGGGCCTCGCTCACCGTAAGGTCCTCGTCCAGCATGTGCACCACGCTGCGCGGAGTCAGGATCTGCTCGGTGCGGATCTCACGCAGGCGCAGCACGTTGGAGAGGTACTCGTTCTCCTGGGCGAACAGCGTGCCGTCCCGATGGCCCAGCGACGCCAGGGCGATGATCTCCTCGCGAGTGATCTCGTTGCCCTTGCGGCGGCTGAACAGACGGGTCAGACGCGTGGAAATCCATACCAGTGGGTAGACCAGGCGCACCAGCCAGATGATGACGAAGGACGCCGGCACCGCCAGCGCGCGCCAGAATGTGGCGCCCAGGGTCTTGGGGATGATCTCGGAGAAATACAGGATCGCCAGCGTCAGCAGCACGGCGATCAACGTCTCCCACTCCTGGCCGAAGACCCTCAGCGCCTGTGCCCCCACGCCGGCCGCGCCCATGGTGTGGGCGAAGGTGTTCAGGATCAGGATGCTGGAGAGCGACTCGTCCAGCCGCCCCTTGACCCCCGCGATCAGCCGCCCGGCCCGCGGCCGCTCCACGGTCACCTTCTCAAGGTAACTCGGGGTAATCGAGAGGAGAACCGCCTCAAGGATGGAGCACAGGAAGGAAACCCCAATGGCGATGGCCAGGTAAACAAACAGGAGTGTCATGCACTAGAAAGCAGAGTCAACGATGGTGAGAAGGTACCATGGGAGGCGGCTCTCAGCGAGCAACCGCGGAGTTGATCATGTTATCGAATAACCGCGATCTATCCCCGGTTATTCGATGTCATCAAACCCGCGAGCTGATCGTCAACAATCCGGTACAGTATTGGCACATCAACACCACTATTCCACGCGATGCCCCTGCTGCGCTCAATAATCCTAGTCTCCGCCACTGCACTGTGGTCGGCACTGGCCACGGCACAGGAGCCTGATGCCCAGGGTTCTGATGAACCGGGGTCTGATGAAAAGACGCCGATGGTGATCTATATCACGGCCCCCCTGATCGAGACCGAGTGGCAGGAAACACCGAGCGCGGTCACCCTGATCGATGATCAGGATATCCGCGACGGACGCGCCCCCATACAACCCACCGATGCACTGAACCTGTCGCCCGGCGTGCTGGTGCAGAACCGCAACAACTTTGCCCAGAACCCGCGTGTCTCGATCCGCGGCTTCGGGGCCCGCGCACCCTTTGGCATCCGCGGCGTGCGGGTACGCCTGGATGGCATGCCCCTCACCACCGTCGATGGCCAGGCACAGATCGATGCCATCGATCCCAGCACTATCGAAACCATCGAGGTGCTGCGCGGGGCCAACGCGGTACTGCACGGCAATGGCAGTGGCGGCCTGCTCGATTACAGCAGCCATTCGACATGGACCGCCCCGCTCGCCAGGGCCGAGGCACAGGTCGGTGGCCATGGCCTGCGCCGCATCCACGGTGCAATTAGCGAACAGAAAGACGCCTTCGCCTTTCTGGGTGCCATCACCCAGCTGGAACAGGCGGGCTATCGCGATCAGAGCGAAGTGGAACGCCGCAATGTGAATCTCAGGCTCGACCATCGCCAGGGCGATCGCGACTGGTTCGTGCTGCTCAACCACCTCGACAATCCCCTGGCCGAAGACCCCGGCGCACTGACCGAAGCGGAGTTGCAGGAAGACCCCTCCCAGGCCGCACCACTCGCCAGCCTGATGGATGCCGGCCAGGAGGTCAGCCAGAACATCGTCTCGGCGGGGATCAAACAACGCCTCGGCGGGGCCAATCACCAGCTCAGCGCACAGGGCTGGCTGATCGGCCGGGACTTTCAGCAGCAACTGCCCTTTCCCGGCAGCAGCCTGATCCAGTACGACCGGCAGATCATCGGCGGCGCGCTCTACTACCAGCGCCCTATTGGGAAGCTCCTCCTGCACACCCACCTCAGCCTGGAAGACCAGGCGGATGACCGGCAACGCTATTGCCGCAATGTCGACCTCGAACCGTTCAGTTGCGTCACCGGTATCAGCGATGACCTGGCACTGGATCAGCTGGAAACCGCCCGCAATGCCGGCCTGGGGTTACAACTGGCCGGGCCTGCCGCAAATGAACGGGGTCGCTGGGTGATGGGTCTGCGCTATGACCGCCTGCGCATGGCCATCGACGACAACCTTCAGGCTGGTGGCATCGACAACTCCGGCGAGCGCGTCTATGCCGAGCCCAACTACAGCCTCGGCTACAGCCATACCCTGAACAACCGGTGGACCGCCTTCGGCCAGTACGCCACCAGCTTCGAGGCCCCCACCTTCACCGAGTTCGCCAACCCGGTAGGCAGCGGCTTTCGTCCGGGCCTGGAACCACAGACCAGCCAGACCCTGGAGGTCGGTGTACGTGGTCAGCTCAATACCGCGCAGCTCGAGGCCACCCTGTTCACGGTACGCGTGGAAGACGAGATCATCGTGGACGATGATCCCGGCGCCGCCCCGGGTGATGAGCGCACCTTCTACCGCAACGCCGATCGCACCCGTCGCGACGGCCTGGAACTGGGCGGGCGCTGGCGGCCGAGAGCCCTGCCGAATCTACAAATCGCGGGCGCACTGACGTACATGGATGCGCGCTTCGATGACGAAACCAACAACGCCCTGCCGGGCCTGCCTGATTGGACCGGCTTCATCGATGGGCGATACGAGTTCCAGCACGGCTATTTTGCCGGCCTGTCCGCGCAATACATCGGCAGCCGCTATGCCGATGATGCCAACACCGTCGCAGTGGCCTCGCAAACCGTCACCGACCTGCGCTTCGGCCGCATCATCTGGGGCGGCCGCTACAAAACCCAGCTGGTCGTCGGTGTCGAAAACCTCTTCGACGAAGCGTATCTGGATAACGTGAGGATCAACGCCAGGAACGGGCGCTATTACGAACCGGGGGCTGAAAGGCGTGTGTATGCAAGTATCGATGTCAGTTGGTTTTGAGGGTCGGGAGTGCCTGAGGCTCACCTCCCCAAAAGCCGTCATTCCTGCGCTCGTGCCCTTTGGGTGAAGACGGGTATCCAGCCTTTTAGCCACCTTGGTTAATCGCGGCTCTTACCCAGAGGGCATAAACACCGCTCCTACAAAACCCGTAGCCCGGATGAAACAACGTGGAATCCGGGGGCCCATGCCGAGGCAGGCACGTCCTTCCCGGATTCCGCTCGCGCTCCATCCAGGCTACGAAGGCGGTCGGTTCCTGTGGGAGCGGTGTTGATGCCCTCTGGGTCAAAGCCGCGATCGCCGTGTTGCCCGTGGAGACACCTGGATTCCGGCCTTCGCCGGAATGACGACATCTTGTTCCGTCATTCCGGCGCTCGTGCCCTTCGGGTGCTTGTGCCCTCAGGGTAGAGGCAGGAATCCAGAAACCGAGCCCTCTCCCCGGTTGTTCGGACCGCCCCCCAAATCGTCATTCCTGCGCAGGCAGGAATCCAGATACCGAGAAACCGCGCCCTCTCCCCAGTTGTTCGGAACACCCCCAAAGCCGTCATTCCCGCGCTTGTGCCCTCTGGGTGCTTGTGCCCTCCGGGTAGAGGCAGGAATCGAGAGGTCGAGGAACCGTGGCCTCTCCCCAGTTGTTGGGAACACCCCCAAGCCGTCATTCCTGCGTAGGCAGGAATCCAGAGGCCCAAAAACCGTGGCCTGTCCTCCGTTGTTCCGCGAATATTACTGCTTGTGCTGGTGCACGGTATTCTGTATGGTCGATCCATTGCAGTACATTCTTGTAGTTCTTTCGGCAGCACCTCTCACCGCAGTTCGTGGCAGACTCTTCCGTAATTTCTCGACAATCGTCTGCATATACGCACGTTCAATTTTTTCCAGAGGTAATCGAAATGACTACAGGTACAGTTAAATGGTTTGCGGATGACAAGGGCTTCGGCTTCATCACCCCGGCAGACGGCTCCAAGGACGTCTTCGTCCACCACAGCGCCATCCAGGCCTCCGGCTTCAAGTCGCTGTCCGAGGGACAGACCGTCTCTTACGACGTCGAGCAGGGCCCCAAAGGCCCCAGCGCCACGAACGTCACCCCGCAGTAAATCCAGGCTCCTGATAGGAGCCGAATGGATTCGAGAGCCCCGCTTCGGCGGGGCT
>JAASTB010000058.1 GCA_021767625.1 Wenzhouxiangella sp. | reverse complement strand
GAGCGCTGTCCGGGCTCGCCCTGCGCAAGGAGAGCACCGCCGAGCCCGTCAAGAATGGGGCGACGCCGTGCGCCGCCCGAATCCGGTGACACTCAGCGCACGCCGCGCATCAACCGCAACTCGCTTGAACGGTCACCGGATACTCCCGGTAGCTGTCGGCATTGTCGAGCCAGAGCCTGCCACTTCCCTCCAGGCCTTCCGAAGTGCGTTCCCACTGATCCAGGTTGGGCGTGCTGTAGTCCGACTCGCCGACGAAGATATCGAGATTGAGCTTCTCGCCCATCTGTCGGGCCGCAATCTCGACACCGCTGCCGTCGTCGACCGAAGAGACGCTGAATTCGCCTTCGTGCTCGCGGCAGCGAGCCGGCAGTGTGTAAGTGGTACCGTCCAGCCTCGCGCTGACCTGGCCGTCCACCTTGGCCTCCTTGCCGTCCGAGCCACCGCAGGCAGCAAGTAGCAGCCCCGCCGAACACGCCATGAACATCGACCGAATCATTGTCATCCTCGTTTTCCTCTCATAGAGCGATCCCTTCACCCATACAAACGAGTTATTCGACTCGAGTACGCCGGCTCAAGGCAATCGAACATTGCTGAGGCATAATGCAGGCGTTTTCATCGAGGGACAGGCATGGAAACGCGCCTGATCGAACTGACCCTGCCCGCCGACCGCCTGGCCGGGCTTCGCGAACGCGTCGAGCAACTCGACCCCATCGCGATCGAAAGTCTCGACAGCGACGAGGACCGCCGCGCGGTTCTCCGTGTGCTGGTCCGTCAGGGGCAGGTGGAGAGCTTTCTCGACAGGTTCGAATCGCTCAGCGAGCGATACGACGAGATCCGCATGACCGTCTATGCCGTGGAAGCCACGCTGCCGGTCCCTCCCGAGCCCGACGAGGAGGACGAAACCGGTCGAGCCGGCGAAGAAGAGCGCGAGGAATCCAGTCGTCTCAGCCGCATCGAACTGCACGCGCAGATCGGCCGCAACGCGAAACTCAACGCCGAACACCTCTGGATGGTCCTTTTTTCGTCGGTGGTCGCCGCCGTCGGCCTGGTTCAGGGCAACGTCGCGGTCATCGTGGGAGCCATGGTGATCGCCCCCCTGCTCGGCCCCAACATGGCGCTGGCCCTGGCCACGACCCTGGCCGATACCGAGTTGGGCATCCGCGCGGTGAAAACCGGCATGAGCGGCGTCGCGCTGGCCGTCGTGCTCGGCGTCATCTGCGGCTGGTATTTCAGGGTGGACCCCACTCTGCCGGAAATCGCCA
The DNA here is from genome assembly GCA_021767625.1 of Wenzhouxiangella sp. Classification (GTDB taxonomy): domain Bacteria; phylum Pseudomonadota; class Gammaproteobacteria; order Xanthomonadales; family Wenzhouxiangellaceae; genus Wenzhouxiangella. Next base: position 8,440 of record JAASTB010000058.1, on the reverse strand, counting down.
TGCGCACCCGCATCAACCATCTCGACCTGATCCTCGCCCTGGCCGCCGGCGGCGCCGGCGCACTGGCCACCACCAGCGGCATCGCCGGGGCACTCGTGGGCGTGATGGTCGCCGTCGCCCTGCTGCCGCCCCTGCTGGTGGCCGCCCTGCTCGCCGGCGCCGGGCATTGGCAAGGCGCGGTCGGCGCCGCCCTGCTCTACAGCACGAACATTGCCGCGGTGAACCTAGCGGCCATGAGCGTATTTCTAAGCCGCGGCATCACGCCGCGCAGGTGGTGGGAAAAGAGCCGCGCAAAACGCTCCGCGACCGTTTTCATGGTGCTCTGGATCCTGATCCTGGGCGGTCTGGCCGCGGGCTTCATCTATTACAACCTCCTTTTGCGGTCTTGATCGGTTGTTGGCCCGAATCAGTTCTCGATCGTATCGAATCCGTATTCGCTCGAAAGGGCTGGGAAGCCGGGCCGATGCCTCAGCAACTTGAACTCAGTGGCCCACAGAATCGCGAACTCGATGCCCGGCGTCCGGTCGCCGAACAACTCCGGCGCGGTGTCTCCTGCGCCAAGCATGGCCAGGCATACAAGGTGGTAGATCAACGCGAGCTGGTCGCGGCGGGGACTCTCGACGATCGCCTCGAGTGCGCCCGCGAGCGCGTCGGGATCGTGCAGTGCCTCGCGGCAGCGATCGACTGCCGCGGTCGGTTCCAGCAATGCACCCAGCGCCTCCGCCGCCGCGCGGTCGTTGCCCCGACGATGCTGCGACCAGGCGATGATGATGTTCGAAGAAGGCATTCCCAATGAAACCGCCTGACCCGCTTGCTCGAGGGCGGTCTCGTCATCGCCACCGATGACCGCCGACCAGGCACGAACGGTTCGAGCAATCGCCGACATCGGGTCCAGCGCGACCGCCTTCTGGGCGATGACGGCGGCGCGCTCAAGCTCACCGCGCATCAGCAGGAATTCGGCGTACCACTGAACTACCGTGGGGTTGTGCGGCTCGTGCTCGAGTGCCCGTTCAAAAAGCGCCTCCGCTTCGGACCAGTGCCCCGCCGCCCGGGCCTCCTCGGCGAGAATGGCGCGGGCCTCGCCCAGTTCGGGATCAAGGCGCAGGGCTTCCCGTGCGGCCGAGTAGGCACGCGACCGGGCCGAATCACCCTCTGCGACTTGCCAACTGGGCATCACGAGGTAGACCGCGGCCAGGGCCTCGTAGCCCCTGGCGAAACCCGGCGCGACATCCAGAGCCCGAAGCAACAGTCCGGCCGCGCGATCCAGCGCCGCCGGTTCGCGGCTGCGCCAGAGATGACGGGCTTCGAGAAACAGTTCGTAGGCGGTCGACCGGAGTTGAAGTGGGGAAGCCGTATCCATCTGGGGAGCCACCCGCAGAGACTCGGCGACCCTTTCGGCAATTACCGCTTTCAACCGCGGCAGCTCCCCTCTCGGCCACGTCAACTCCTCGGCGCCGAGCACATGCCCGTCCCATTGGTCACGGACTTCCACCGCCACCGTGATGGTCTCCGCCGAAGCCCGTAACCGCCCGGAAACGATGCGCGTGGCGCCGATCACCCCACCATCGAGCCCCGATATCAATCCTTGCTCGGCCACCGCAAGAGTCGTCGCGCGACCCAGCACGCGCAGCCCCGGCATCCGACGCAGCTCTCCGCGCAGCTCGGCCGCCAGCTCCACCCCCAGGTAGTCGATCGACCGGCCCCCATCCTCCACGTCGAAGGGCAGCACCGCAACCGTCGTGCCCCCGTGCGATCCAATGACATCTACCGGCTCATCCGAACCTTGTTGCCGGAGAACACCGGTGACCAGCAGGGCGGCAATCACAAGCGCTGCCGCCAGAAACCCAAGCCAGCGGCGGGAGATCGAGTCGGCTGCCCTGCGTTCCGGATCCCTTTGCGTCGCAGGCTCCTCGATCGGTGTCTCGGCCAGGCGATAGCCACGACCGTGAACCGTTTTGATGATTTCGCTTCCGCGTGGACCGAATGCCGACCGTGCCAGACGAATGGCGCGGTAGACGGCGTCGTCGGTCACGACGCGGTGCGGCCAGACCGCGTCGAGTAATTCCTCGCGGGACACGACCCGGCCCGAATGCCAAAACAGGTACTGGAGCACGTCGAAAGCCCGTGGCTCCATGGAGACTTCGCGGTCGCCCCGCAACACCGTGCGTTCCCGCGGATTGATCAAGACGTCCTCGATCCGCCAACGAACGGATTGCGCTCTCTCTTCCGGCGTCATGCCTGCTTGAGTGCATTGGCCATGGGCCGATTATGGCAAAGGTCCGCCTCGACGGCAGCAGTCCCGAAATCGCTGACAGACAGGGCGCTCGGAATTTCATCGGGTTTTCCTCGGGCTTTGTCGACCGATTCATTCCAATCTCGAAGAATCCTTGTCCACCGGAGCGCCTGCACATGTCTCAACCGTTTCGCACCGCCCTCTTGGCCGCCTTGACGGCGATGGCTTCGCTCACGCATGGGCAGTCCTCCACATTCGAGGCCGATCGGGCCAACGCCAGCTTCGGGTTCGGTCTGCGACAGCTCGGAGACGTCAACGACGATGGCTTCCTCGACCTGGCAGTCGGCGCCCACAAGTACTCGAACGGGCAATCCGAAGAAGGCGTCGTCTTCGTATACCTGGGTTCGGCCGGCGGGCTGTCGACGACGCCGGACTGGCAGTACGAATCGAACCTGACCGACGCCCGCCTGGGCGTGTCCATCGCCGCCGGCGATCTGAACGGCGACGGCATCGACGATCTCGCCGCCGGCGCACTCGGCTACGATGACGGAACCAACAGCGGCGGCGCCGTCCTGATCTTTCACGGCAGCTCGGGCGGTTTGCCCAACACGCCCGACCAGACCCTGCATGCCGAACAGGCCGATTCACTCTTCGGGCGAGGCCTCGCCATACCCGGAGACCTCGACGACGATGGCTTCGAAGACCTCGCCGTCGGCGCACCGGACTTCGACGCGGCGAATTCCAACAACGGTCGTGCTTCTCTGTACCCCGGGAGCCCGGCCGGCGTCGCCACCACTCCGACCTGGTCCGTCGACGGTTCCAGCCTGGATGAGCAGTTCGGATTCGAGCTTGCGGGCGTCGGAGACGTCAACGGTGACGGCCTGCCCGAACTCGCGGTGACCTCCCGCGACGGCGGCTCGGCAGTGCGCGACGGTCATGCAGAGGTCTTCTTCGGCAGTGCCGCCGGGCTATCGCCGGCGCCGTCCGCCATCCTCGACCTCAACACTTTCGAGGCCAACACGGGCTGGAGCATCGGGGGTGGCGACTTCAACGGAGACGGGTACAGCGATATTGCGCTCGGCGCCCATCAATTCGACTCCTCCGATCATGTCGGCGGGGCCGTGGCCATCTTTCCCGGCGGCACCGGCGGATTACCCGGTGCACCCTCGCAGCTGCTGAACATCGATGTGGCCGATGCACAGTTCGGTGTCAGCCTGGCCGCTGGCGAGGACCTCGACGGAGACGGCCTGGACGACCTCGTGGTCGGCGCCCAGGGCTACCCGGAGAACGCCGTCTCCAGCGGCGCCGCATTCATCTTTCACGGCCATGCCGATGGCATTGAATCCATCCCGTACGACGTGCTCACCTACGGGCAGGAGGATGCGCGGGCGGGCAGAAGAGTCGAACTCCTTGGCGACCTCGACGGAGACGGCACCTCCGACCTGGCGGTCAGCGCCACGCGCTTTACGATCGATCAATCACAGGAAGGTGCGGTTTTCGTGCACACTGGATTCTCGGACTTCCTCTTCGACGACCGCTTCCAGTCCACATCTTCTCCATAGCCGGGGCTCGCCGCCCGGGCATTGGATGCGCCTATGCGCGGCCTCGCAGAAGGAGAATCAGCAGCCAGTAAACGAGCATCGCGGCGAGCGGCAGGACAATGACCGCCATCGACAGATAGAAGAAGTAGAAAAGCGCCTCTTCGCCGCCCCGGAAACCACTGTTTTTGCGAAACTCGAAGGCCGGATTGCCCGCCAGCCAGTAACTGATCGGCGCCCAGGCGAGCGCCAGTCCGATCAAACTCGACATCAGCCACGCCATGGCGCGATCCAATCGGGTCCGGGGCGGGTGTAGTCGGTCGGGCGCGGCGTAGATGGTCAACGGAAGCGCTACGGCACCCACCCAGGCGATCAACGTGCCCAGGGGCAAATCTGCGATTCCCGGAACAGTTACGGTAACCAAGGGAGATCCGGAGACCAAGAGGAAGCCGCACGCTGCAACCAGGCAGCCGGAAATACCGGCGATCAGGCTGTGGGGCTTCACGCCTTCATTCCTTCACCGTACTGTCGTCCTCCAGGACGGCATAGGCCCGCACCGGAAACGTACCCATTCCGCGAACCTTCACCGGAACGGCATGAAAGAAGAAGCCGCTATCGGGAAGCTGCTCGAGACCGCGCAGGTGCTCGGCAATGGGGATCCCTGCGCCCAAAAGGGCCGTGTGCACGGGCCTGCGATCGTCGTCGGTGTCGTCGATGTTGAGGGAGTCGATGCCCACGAGCGCCGCACCGCGATCGCGCAACCACGCGGCCGCTGCCCCGGTCAGGAAGGGATGACCCTCGAAGTAGGCTTCGGTGTTCCAGTGACGCGCCCATCCGGTGTGCACCAGAACCGCATGCCCGGCCACGTCGAGGCCTTCGAAGGCCTCCGGACCGATGGCCCGGATAGCGTGCCGCTGATCGACGCGCACGCAGATGCCGGGCAAGTCGGCGAGGCTTTCCAGCGCCAGTTCCGACAAGTCCTTGCCGTCGGCAAATCGATGGAAAGGCGAATCCACGTAGGTGCCGGTATTGGCCACCATGTCGATGCGTCCGATATGGAAGCTGGTGCCTTCACCGTAGTGCCGTTCGGAAGCCTCGCGAGTCAGGAAGTCGCAGATCACGGGTGCGGGCAGGCCCCGGTAGGTCACCAGGCCGTCTTCGACGGTGTGGCTGAGATCGATCAGGGTTCCCATTTCGCCAATATCTCACAGGTACGGCGAACGGCGAAGCGAAGTGGGCGCCACGAAAACCGGCGCTGCCTGCGGGTCGCCCTCGCAATCTGCGGCCGCAGTGCCGGGAAACAGCCACCAGTGCTGGCTGTTCTGGAAGCCCAGGTCATGGGCTTCGCTGCGGTCCATGCATTCGATCAGGCCGTCGTGCTCCTGGGCGATCAGCAACCAGCGTTCCGCCGGCTTCTCCTGCAGCCACGCGAAGGCTCGCAGCGCCTCTTGCGCATCCCGAGAGTGGTAGCTGAAGTGCACTGTCGGCTGCCTGGCCTGGAGCAGGAACTCCTCACCGAAGTCGTGAACGGCCAGCCAGGCATCCTCGCCCGTAATTTCCACGACGTGGCGCATCAGGTCGCGCGGCGAACGGCTGTCATTCATGTCGGGCCAGGCAAACAGGCCGAAAGTGGGCCACAGAATGCCCAGCCAGAGCGCAAGGGCCATGGCGCCCCGGCGCGGTTTCAGCCAGGCCAGCAAACCGATCATCGCCGCAGCCAGGAAGGCCAGCCAGGGCCAAGGCTTTGCATCGTGCTTTTCGGACAATTCCATCAACGGCTCGAAACCCGTCCAGCCCAGTACGGCTGCCGTGCCCAGTAGCCCGCCCAGGAACACCAGGAAGCCCGTGCCCAGCCAGTTCGGTCCGCGCTTGTCGAGCAGGCCCGGCAGCAATGGAGCGAGGGCGAGGACCAGAAGCGGCACGGTGGGCAACAGGTAGACACCGCGCTTGCCCGGCGACAGGCTGAAGAAAATCAGGATGAGCACCACGCCCGACAGCGGCAGGATGGTACGCGCATCGCCGCGGCGCAGTCGCCGCCACCAGTTCGGCGCAGCCCAGGGAATCGCCAGCCACAGCGGCAGCCAGGCCCAGGGTGCCACCTCGAGAACGAAGTAGTACCAGGGCTGGAGGTGTCCCCAGGAATCGGCATAGCGTTCGGCCGTCTGGCGCAGCAGGATATTGTCGCGATAGGCGAGCAGTGCCGGGTCCCCGCTTGCCGTCGTGTAGAGGGCCATGGGGACGACCCAAACGGCAATGGCTGCCAGGACCACGCCCAGGCCCGCCAGCAGTTCCCAGGCCGGCAGCGGCTGGGCGTCGCCGCGCCGCGCCAGCGCCGTCCAGACGGGCACCATCAACAGCGGCAGGAACCCAACGCCCTTGGTGATTACGCCGAAGCCCATCGCCGCGCAACCGATCAGCCACCAATGCCGGGCCGGCCCAAGCAGGGCATGTCGCATCATGCCGTAGGCGCCCAGGGTGATCCAGAACGTCACCAGCATGTCGATCTGGGCCGACTTGGCCTGCATCACGAACTGCACCGTGGCCAGCAAGGCAAGTCCCGCCAGCATGGCCACGCGCCGCCCGTGCAGTCGGCGCGTGAGGTCGACCACGAGCCATAGCGTGCCCAGCGCGGCCAGGATGGACGGCAACAGGAAACCCAGCCGCACCGAACCGGTGGCCAGGATCGATACCGCCGAGGCCCACATGAAGATCGGCGGCTTGTCCGGGTAGGCCTCCCCGCCGCGATGCGGAATCAGCCAGTTGCCGGTCTCGATCATCTCCAGCGCATTGAGCACGAAACGCGGCTCGTCTGCCGGCCAGGGATCGCGCAGGCCCACACCGGCCGCGAAGATCACGAGAGCTGCCAGAAACAGCCAGCTCAGCCGGCTTTCGGAAACCCGGCGTACATCGCTCGCCGGACCGCGCATCAGTCGGTCACGCCGCTGACATTGGCCTCCCGACGACGCTCGCCGTAGATGAGCATCAGGTTTCGGGTGTAGATGAACAGGCCGCTTGCCTGCCCGACGATGAATACCGGATCCTGCCGGTGGATGGCATAGACGAGGAGCGTGACGCCGCCGCCCAGGCTGAACAGCCAGAACGCCAGCGGCACGACGCTGCGCCGGGCGCGCTCGCTGACCACCCACTGCACCAGGAAGCGGGCCGAGAAGAGTGCCTGGCCGAGAAAACCGATGGCCAGCCAGAACCAGGGTGAACTCATGCCTGTTCCTCCTTGTCTGCCTTGCCCTCCATTGTCTCGCATTCGGCGGGCAGCCGACAGCGCCTGCGAAGCCACATCACGCCCATCAGATCCAGCAACCCGGCCCAGAGCCGGTTGTTCAATCCGTAGTGGGACGCGCCGGTGCCCCGCGGGCGGTGGTTGACCGGAACCGACTCGCAGCGTCCGCCCTGGAACTGGATCAGGGCCGGAAGGTAGCGGTGCATGTGATCGAAGTACGGCAGCTTCAGGAAGGCATCCCGACGGATCACCTTGAGACCGCAGCCGGTATCCGGCGTGCTGTCGCGCAGCAGCCTCGAACGCACGCCGTTGGCCACGCGCGAGGAAAAGCGCTTGAACCAGGTGTCGCGGCGGGTCGTGCGATGGCCGGCCACCATCTCCAGGCGTTCGCTTCTGGCGCGCTCCAGCAGACGAGGCAGGTCGGCCGGATCGTTCTGGCCGTCGCCGTCGAGCGTGGCCAGCCAGCGCCCCCTCGCCAGGCGGGCCGCCTGCCAGATCGACGTGCTCTGGCCCGCGCTCCGGCGGTGGCGAATCGGGCGCAGCGTGTCATCCGAGGCGGTGCGTGCGGCCAGCATGGACCAACTGTCGTCGCTCGAGCCGTCGTCGACGACGAGCACCTCGTAGCGCAGGCCCAGGGGTTGCATGGCAGCGCCGATCTCGTCGAGAAGATCCGGCAGATTGCCGCTCTCGTCGCGGGCGGGAATGATGATCGAAACGTCCATTGGACTCCATGAATTCCAGGATGGGTCGTCGAGCGCCCTGCAATTTTTTGTGGCCAGCCGGGAGGCAGGCTGAAAATATTAGACGCCCCGCAAATAAATCGCTAAATGAACCGAAAACGTCCGTTCATGCATGGGGCCGGTTCCAACGCCGCCGCAGCGCTGCTCGACGCTGCCGATTCCACCATTGGCCGGCCCCGATGGGAATACGGCAAATGACAAGCCCGTTGTCGTGAAGTCAGCCGCCATGCCCCGTGCCGGCGCGTCTAGACTATCATTGCGGATCCCGAAACCCATCCAGCCGCTCGCGCCGCACTGTCCCCGGAATCATGGAGCCCACCGTCCGCTATACCTTCGCCAACGCCGCCTTCAACCCGCGCGAAGGCCGTTTGCAGCTCGGCGAGGAGGACATCATCCTCGAACAGAAAGTGGCTGATTTGCTGCATGCCTTCTGCCGCCGGCCGGGGCAGGTGTTGACCAAGACCTGGCTGATGGAAGAGATCTGGCCGGGCCGTATCGTCAACGAGGACAGCCTCTCGGTTGCGGTCAGCAAGCTCCGGCGCGTGCTGGGCGACCGCGCCGCATCCCCGAAGCACATTCGCACGGTGACCGGCACGGGCTACATATGGCTGCCGGAGACGCAGCGGGTTTCCGCTGAAGCGAATCGGCCCTATTCGGCGGCCGGTTCGCGAATGGGCTGGTGGCTCTCTTC
>JAASTB010000057.1 GCA_021767625.1 Wenzhouxiangella sp. | reverse complement strand
CCGCGGGTGACGTGGTGTTTTCGATAGCTGGCGGGGTCGAGGACAGCGTCCAGCGGCAGCGTGAAGATCTCTTCGACTTCCCGCGGGCAGGGCTGGAGCTCGGGTTTCCCCTCGATCGAGGCGACGACGGGCACGATGCGGTAGCCGGTGATGGTGTCGAAGCGGTCGAGCAGGCCGTGGACGACGACGCTTTCGGCTTCGATGCCGATTTCCTCGCTGGTCTCGCGCAGCGCCGTCGTGAGCGGGAAGGTCTCTTCGCCTTCGCGCCGACCGCCCGGCAGGGCCACCTGTCCGGCATGCAGCGACATGCGCCGGCTGCGCACCGTGAGCACGATCGACGGCTCGGGTTCGAGCATGATCGGGATGAGAACGGCCGCGGGACGCGGATCCCAGCGGTCGTGAACGGGGCGGAATCCGCCGATGGGGAGTTCGTGATCGGGCGTGTCGGGAGAATGCAGCCGCGCCGACAGCTCCCCGGAGGAGAGCCGCGACGCGGCTTCAGTTCCCATCGAACAGTCGGTCCGCCCGGGCAGGCAGGGCCTGCATGATCTCGCGCCGCTTTTCGGGCGAGTAGCCCAGCCAGCCGGCGATTTCGGTAGCGGACCTGAAGCAACCCACGCAGAGTTCACCGGGACCCAGCGTGCAGGTCCCGATGCAGGGCGATTCCACTTCTGGAAGCTCGCTCGCGGGGTCGCTCATGGACGGTTCTTACTGTCCGTCGACCGGCGCTCCGGTCTGCCCTTCGTAGTCTTCAGGCGCACCGATCTGGACGAGCTTGATGTCGAACTTCAGCGCTTCGTTCGGGCCGATGATGGGCGGATCGCCGCGCACGCCGAAGGCCAGTTCGGGCGGCAGGAAGACCTGCCATTCGGCGCCTTCGCGCATCAGGGGCAGCACTTCCTGCCAGCCTTCGATGACGGAGTTGACCTGGAATACGGCGGGCACGCCGCGACGGAAGGAGCTGTCGAACTCGCGGCCGTTGATCTTGGAGCCGCGGTAGTGGACGGTCACCGTGTCCTCGAGGCTCGGGCGCTCGCCGGTGCCTTCCTCGATCACGCGGTACTGCACGCCGCTCGGCAGGGCGGTGATGCCGTTCTTGTCGCGGTTTTCGGCGAGGAACTCCTCCGCCTTGGCCTGGTTCTCTTCGGCCAGGGCCTCGAAGGCTTCCATGCGCTCCTGGCGCAGCTTTTCCTGCAGCTCGGTCATGCGCTCGCGCATGATCTGCATGTCGACCGTCGGTTCCTGCTCGTTGTAAGCGTCGCGCACGGCCTGGAAGACGGCCTCGAGGTCGACGTCGATGTCGTAGCTGCGCAGCTCGGCGCCGAACTCGTAACCGATCGAGTAGCCGAGCTGGCCCTGTTCACTTTCCAGGTCCTGGGCTGCGACCGGCGCGGCGGCCATCAGGGCCACTGCCGCAGCGAGAAAACACTTCTGCATGTTGCCTCCGTTGAAGGGAAGTCGAAAAAAGCGGGAATAGCGAAAGCGGGCATTGTACCCGACCGCTCCGCCGCTGACCATGAACCCCCGTCGGGCGGGCCGGCCGGCGGCGCAGCGCTTCCGTCGACTTCAATGGACCCTGCCGGCGGCCCTCGGGTTCCCTGTCGCATGATGAGTAAAATACGCCACAAAAGTGGTAAAAATAGCCACAATGACCCAGGCTCCGCTCCCTAAACCCCTGATTTTTCGGGCACCGCCGCTCTGGCACGGCGCTTGCTCTTACAGGGCAGGCATCAACTCAACCGGACAGGAGTCACGCAGATGGGCATTTTTTCCCGCATGGGCGACATCATCAACGCCAACCTCAACGCCGCACTGGAAAAGGCGGAAGATCCCGAGAAGATGATCCGCCTGATGATCCAGGAAATGGAAGACACGCTGGTGGAAATCCGCTCGGCCACCGCCAAGTGCATCGCCGAGAAGAAGGAGCGCACCCGCCTGCTCAAGCGCCTCGAGCAGCAGCAGATCGAATGGGAGCGCAAGGCCGAGCTTGCCCTGGAAAAGGACCGCGAAGACCTGGCCCGCGCCGCCCTGGCCGAGCGCACGGCCCTGGCCGACCGCATCGGCTATCTCACCGAAGAGCTGCAGCAGTACGAGGAGCAGCTCGCCAAGTACGACGAGGACATCGGCAAGCTCCAGGCCAAGCTGACCGACGCCCGCAACCGCCAGCGCGCGCTGGTCATGCGGCACCGCTCGGCCAACCATCACCTCAAGACCCGAAAGCAGGTCTACAACGGCAAGATCGACGAGATGCTGCACCGCTTCGACGCAGCCGAGGAACGCATCGAGCGCATCGAGTCGGAAGCCGAGGCGCTGGACATGGGCCGCAAGGGTCGCACCCTCAGCTCGGAATTCGAGGACCTGGAACGCGATGAACGGGTCGAGGAGGCCCTCGCCGAGCTCAAGTCGCGCCGCAACAAGGAGTAAGCAGCGATGAGTGACATCGTATTCGTGCCGCTGATCCTGTTCATGGTGATCGTGGCGCCGATCTGGCTGATCCTGCACTACGCCACGAGGAACTCGGCCAGCCGGCGCCTCAACACCAAGGACGAAGCGCTGATGGAAGACCTGCACGAGAGCGCGAGAAAGATGGAAGAACGCATCCATACCCTCGAACGCATCCTCGACGCAGACAGCCCGAACTGGAGAAACCGCTCATGAACCGCCGCCACGAAGACTACGATCGACCGAGCCGCAACCGCCTCTACCGCAACAAGGAACGCAGCATCCTGGGCGGGGTCTGTGCCGGCATCGCCGACTGGACCGGCTTCAATCTGACCGCGTTGCGGGTCATCACGATCCTCCTGGCTATCCCGTTCACCGCGGTGATGGTGGTCGGATACATCGCACTGTGGATCCTGGTGCCCAAGCGGCCGATCAACCTGTATCGCGACGAGTCCGACGAGGCCTTCTGGAAGGAAGTGCGCAAGGGGCCCAAGGACGGCGTGAGCACCCTCAATCACCGCTTCCGCGAGCTCGACAAGCGGCTGCAGCGCATGGAGGCCTGGCTGACGTCGAACGAGTATCGCATCGACCGCGAACTCAGGGACTGACCGGCCATGCTCGAGGGAGTCGTCGCCATGCATCTGGTCGCCACCGTGATCCTGCTGCTGATCCTGATTCCGGCCGCCCTGGCCGGAATCGCCAGCGCCCTGATCGACGCGGCCGCCAACATAGAGTGCCTGTCGGCCGCCCTGCCCCACGCCAGCGCCATGCTGGCCGAAATCGCCCCGATGGCACCGGCGGTCGGATTGCTCCTCGCGGGAGCGGCCACGCTGGCCGTGGCGGGTTGGTTGATCGTGCGCGTCGTTAATGGCTGAACCCTGAAACCTAAATCCCAACCGAACCCCTTAAACTATCCGGCTCCACCCAACCCAACCGGAGCCCAACCAGATGGCGTACGAAAACCTGCTGATTTCCGACCGCGAGGCGGTCCGAACGATCACGATCAACCGCCCCGACAAGCTCAACGCGCTGAACCGGCAAACGCTGGTGGAACTGGGCGACGCGATGGCCGCGGCGCAGGAAGACGACGGGGTCCGCGTGATCGTGTTGACCGGCAGCGGCGAGAAAGCCTTCGTGGCCGGCGCCGACATCGGCGAGATCCGCGAACAGACGCCCGTGCAGGCGCGCGCTTTCTCCGCCCTGGGCCAGGATCTGATGAGCCGCATCCAGGCATCCGGCAAGCCGGTGATCGCGGCCATCAACGGTTTCGCCCTGGGCGGCGGCATGGAACTGGCGCTGGGCTGTCACCTGCGCCTGGCCTCCGACAATGCGCGCCTGGGCCTGCCGGAGATCAAACTGGGCATCATGCCGGGCTTCGGCGGCACGCAGCGCCTGCTGCGCCTGGCCGGTACCACACGCGCCCTGGAGATGGCCCTGACCGGCGAGCCGATCAAGGCCGAACGCGCCGAGCAGCTCGGCATCGTCAACCGGGTGGTCGCGCAGGAAGAACTGTCGGACGCCGTCACCGAGCTGGCCGACCAGCTGGCCAAGGCCGCACCGGAAGCGGTGCGCGGCATCCTCCAGGCCGTCAACCAGGGCGCGGAAACCGACCTGCAGACCGGTCTGGCACTGGAAACCGCCCGCTTCGCCCTGTGCTGCGCCACCGAAGACATGAAAGAAGGCACCGGCGCCTTCCTCGAAAAGCGCGCGCCGGAGTTCAGGGGGCGATAGAAACGCTGGCTTGTCTCACGCAGAGCCGCTGAGGGGCAGAGTTCGCAGAGGAAAAACCTAAAGAGAAAACCGGTTAACCGCAGTAGTCACGAGATACACGGAGAACAAAAACTGGTCATACGGTCGTCCCGGGTTCGATCAGTTTCCGTGTGTTCCGTGTGTTCCGTGTGTTCCGTGGTTCCGATGTTTTTCTTTTCTCTGCGTGCTGCGCCCCCCAGCGGCTCTGCGTGAGTCACATTCACTGCAGATAGCCCTTCTCGCCGGCGTAGTCCTTTTCGCCGGCGGTCACGCGCACGTCGAGGCGGTTTTCCGGGGGCGGCAGGGGGCAGGTGGAGTACTCGGTGAAGGTGCACGGCGGGTTGTAGGCTCGGTTGAAGTCGAGCACGGTGCGATCGTTTTCATCGGGCATGGGCGCGTAGAGCATGCGCCCGGCGCCGTAGGTTTCCCGACCCGTGGTGCGGTCGGCGAAGACGAAAAACAGCTCGTCGTCGTCGCGTGAGGCCTGCGCCTCGAGCCGGTAGGTCTCGCCCTCGTACTCGAACACGGCCGCGCCCAGGTTGGGCTCCTGGGTGATGTCGCCGAGCACGCTGCCCACCGGCATGGTGGTGCCGGGCGGGTGGTACTCGATGCGCGCCTCGACCCGCCAGTCGGGTGCATAGGGGAAGTAATCCAGGCCCTTGAACTCGGTCCGCGTCTCGGCGCGCGGCCAGCGCGTGCGCACGGCCAGCCGGCCGTTGCGCTGGATGATCTGGAAGCGAACGTCTTCGGCCTGCACCCAGACCGTGTCGTCACGGCCGGGCTGGACGAGCATTCCTGCCACGCCGGGGCGCCCGTCCACGCGCACGGCATCGGTTGCGGGCTCGAAGCGCGCGCGGGTGCCGTCGACGATGAGCTCGCCCCAGTGGTCCGGGCCGGCCGGCATCGCGATGTCGGCGTCCTCGCCGGCGCCGATACGCCAGCGCCCGTCCTCGACGAAATCGAGGCCCACCAGGCTCAGCCAGCCGTAGGGCTCGGTCAGCCGATCGTAACGGCGCTGCCGCCAGGCCATCGCCTCGGCCCGCCAGCTCTGCGCTTCGGGACTCGGCGTCGAGTCGGGCACGGACGCTCCCGTCCGCGGCTTGTCCACGGCACAGGCCGAAAGCGCGGCAATCGCAATCACCATGGCGACGAGTCGAGCCGACTCACCCACTCCCATCTTCCAGACGCCCTGCATGACTCCCTCCATCCTATGTTCGACCGTAGACGTCCTCGAGCCGCTCGATATCGTCCTCACCGAAGTAGCTGCCCGTTTGCACTTCAATGATGTGCACGTCCTCGCTGCCGGGGTTTTCCAGGCGATGCAGGCTGCCCACCGGGATCTCGACGGTTTCATCGGCGCCGTAGATGCGCTCTTCGTCGCCCACGCGCACCTTGGCCTCCCCGGAGACGACGGTCCAGTGCTCGCTGCGATGCTCGTGGCGCTGCAGCGACAGGATGCCGCCGGGCTTGACCACCAGGCGCTTGACCTTGCAGTCCTCGGCGTCCTCCAGAACGGTGAAGCTGCCCCAGGGCCGGTGCACCGTGCGGTGGAAGACGGCCAGCTCGTCGTCCTTGCGGGTCAGCTCCTCGACGACGGACTTGACCTCCTGGGCCCGATCACGGCTGGCCACGAGGACGGCATCGCCGGTGTCGACGATGACGAGGTTGTCCACGCCCACGGCCGCCACCAGGCGCTGGTCGCCCTGGACGAAGGTGTTGCGGGCGTCAACCAGCACGGCCTCGCCCTGCACGCGGTTGCCCAGGGCGTCGGTTTCGTAAAGGTCGCTGATGGCCTGCCAGGAGCCGATGTCGCTCCAGCCGCAGTCGACCGGCACGACGGCGCGTCGCTCGGCCTTCTCCATCACGGCGAAGTCGATCGAATCGGGGCGAACGCGCGCGAAGCGCTCGGCGTCGAGTTCAACGGGAGAGGCTTGCGCGTCGGTCTCCGCCCAGGCCACGCGGACCTGCTCGAGGATATCGCCGGCATGCGTCTCCAGCGCCGCCAGGATGGCGTCGGCACGGAAGCAGAACATGCCTGCGTTCCAAAGATACTCGCCGGACTCGAAATAGCGGCGGGCGGTGTCCTGATCGGGCTTTTCGACGAAAGCGCGAATTTCGCGGCCATGCTCGCCGATGACCTGCCCCGACCGGATGTAGCCGTAGCCGGTCTCGGCGTGCGTCGGCGTCACGCCCAGGCAGGTCAGCCAGCCCTCGGCGGCCAGCGCTTCGGCGTGGGCCACGGCCTCGGAGAAGGCGTCGAGGTCGCGAATCAGGTGATCGGCAGGCATGACGAGAAGGCGCGTTTCCGGCCCGTAGAGTTGTTCGGCCCAAAGCGCCGCGGCGGCGATCGCCGGCGCGGTGTTGCGCCCTTCCGGTTCGAGCAGGAAACGGTGGTCGGCCGAACTGTCAACGGCCAGGTACTCATCGCGAGTGAGGAAGTAGTAGTCGCGGCCGGTCACCGTGAGCGTTACCGGCGCATCGCCCACGGCCAGGGCGCGTCGGATGGTGCTGGCCGCCAGCGTCTGCCCGTCGGCCAGGCGCATGAATGGCTTGGGATGCGCCTTGCGCGACACCGGCCACAGGCGGGTGCCGGCGCCACCGGACATGATCACGGGTATCAACATGGGGCCTCGCTCCATCGATCCAGGCACGCGGCCAGGGCCTGCTCGCAGTCGGGCAGGGGCCGGCCGGTGAATTGTTCATAGCGCGAACCGTCGAGCACCGACCAGCCGGGACGCCTGGCCTTCTGGGGCCACGCGTCGCTCGGGATCGGCTCGACGTCGACGACTTCGGAGATGATGCCACGCTCCGCGGCCCCCTGCACGGCTCTGGCGGCCAGCGCATGCCAGGTCATGGCGCCCTGCCCGCTGACGTGGAACAGCTCGGGGCGCTCGATGCGATCGCCGAGCGAGACCAGGCGACGGGTGGCCTGCGCCAGCGTGCCGGCCCAGGTCGGCGAGCCGGTCTGATCGGCGACCACCTTGAGGTCCTGACCCTCCCCGGCCCGCTTGAGAATCGCGGAGACGAAATTACCCGGCAGGGCGCTGTAGACCCAGGCGGTGCGCATCACCAGGGCGCGACACGCGCTGGTGGCAATGGCCTGCTCGCCGGCCAGCTTGGTGCGCCCGTAAGCCGACTCCGGCGCCACGGGGTCGTCCTCGCGCCAGGGCCGGCCGGGCTCGCCGCTGAAGACGTAGTCGGTCGAGTAATGCACCAGCAAGGCATCGCTGCGACGGCACCAGTCGGCCAGTGCGGCCGGCAGGTCGTGGTTGAGCCGGAAGGCTTCGGCCTCGTGGTCCTCTGCATCGTCCACCGCCGTCCAGGCCGCGGCATTGATGATGGTGTCGGGACGGACACGATCGAGGAGCGCGTCGATCTGATCGACTTGCGCCAGGTCCAGCACGTGGTCGGCACCGCTGCGCGCGCAGGTCACCATGCCGTCGATTTCGGCGCGAAGGTGCCGGCCCAGCTGGCCGTTGGCGCCCAGCAACAGGGTCGTCATGACGGCAGGCGGTCGGCCGCGAAGTCGGCCAGGCGAGGCGCGGCGCGATCCTTTTCCGAAAGACCCGAAGGCTCGAGCGGCCAGTCCACGCCGACGGCCGGGTCGTCCCAGGCAATCGAGGCGTCGAACTCGCCGCGGTACGCTCGGGTGCAGAGATAGTTGAAGGTCGCGGTCTCGCTCAGCACCTGGAAGCCGTGCGCGAAGCCCTCGGGAATCCAGAGCTGGCGATGGCTTTCGGCGTCGAGCTCGACACCGGTCCAGCGCCCGAAGTGATCGGATTCGGGGCGAATATCCACGGCCACGTCGAAAACCCGCCCCTGGCTGACCCAGACCAACTTGCCCTGGGGCTCGGGCCACTGGAAATGCAGCCCGCGCAGGACACCGCGCGCGGACTGCGAGCAGTTGGCCTGGACGAAGGCCGGACCGATGCCGTGCTCGCGGTAGCGCTCCTCGCGCCAGGTCTCCAGAAACCAGCCGCGCTCGTCGCCGAAAACGCGCGGCTCGACGAGCTTCACGCCGGGCAGTTCGGTATCGCTGACCTTCATGAAGGCTCCGCCGTCCGGGCGATCATGCGCAAGTAGTCGCCGTAGCCGCTCTTGGTCAGCGGCTCGGCCAGGGCCAGCAGTTGCTCGGCTCCGATCCAGCCCTGGCGGAAGGCGATCTCCTCGGGACAGGCCACGCGCAGGCCCTGGCGCGACTCCAGGGTCTCGATATAACTCGAGGCCTGCTGAAGCGAGGCGTGCGTGCCGGTATCCAGCCAGGCGTAGCCGCGACCCATACGCTCGACGGTGAGGTCGCCGGCCTCGAGATAGCGCCGGTTGAGGTCGGTGATCTCGAGCTCACCGCGCTCGGAGGGCTCGAGCTGGGCGGCGAAATCGCAGGCGCGCTCGTCGTAGAAGTACAGGCCGGTGACGGCGTAGTTGGATTTCGGCCGCTCGGGCTTTTCCTCGAGCGACAGGACGCGTCCTTGCGCGTCCATCTCGACGACGCCATAGCGCTCCGGGTCGCTGACCCAGTAGCCGAACACGGTCGCACCGTGCTCGCGGGCGTTGGCCCGCTCGAGCAGCTCGCGCATGCCGCCGCCGTGGAAGATGTTGTCGCCCAGGATCAGGCACGACGGACGGCCGTCGATGAACTCGCGACCGATGATGAAGGCGTCGGCCAGGCCGCGCGGCTCGTCCTGCACGGCGTAGCTCAGCTCGATGCCCCACTGGCTGCCGTCGCCGAGCAGCTTCTGGAACAGGGCCTGCTCGTGCGGCGTGGTGATGATCAGGATCTCGCGGATGCCGGCCTGCATCATGGTCGACAGCGGGTAATAGATCATCGGCTTGTCGTAGACCGGCAGCAGCTGTTTCGAGATCACCTGCGTCAGGGGATACAAACGCGTGCCGGAGCCGCCCGCCAAAATGATGCCTCGTCTGTTCATGGAGTTATTGTCCTGAAAAACCTAAAAACCAAAAACCTGTTCGTCCACAGATGAACACGAATAAACACAGATGAAAACAACACAAACTCAGTTAACCAGGCGCTTCACCTGTATCCGCGGCTTTCCGAAATTGACGAGCAAACCAATATGAAGCCCTGTTGCCCGCAAATAGTTCAGCAATTGAGACTGATGTTCACCTGACAAGTCGCTCACGGCCTTGATCTCGACAATCAATTGATTGCCCACCAGAAAGTCAGGCTGATAACGTCCCACAGTCTCCCCCTTGTAGCAGACTTCCAAGGGGACCTGGCGGCGGTATGCGAGTTCCTGTCGCTCCAACTCTACAGACAGGGCATTCTCGTAGACATTCTCCAGAAACCCCGCCCCTAGAGTATTGCTGACCTCATAGCAACAACCAATTACCTTTCTAGACAGGTTCACAGACATTAGATCTTCTTTAATCTGTGTTCATCCGTGTTCATCTGTGGACAATTTTTCTTTTGACTTTTTCAGCCCCCAGTCCGCGACACGCCGAGGCGTTCGGAGCGGTAGCGGCCGTCGCGGATGCGTTGCCACCAGTCGCGGTTGGACAGGTACCAGTCGACGGTTTTCGCCAGCCCTTCGGTGAAGTCGACCGACGGTTCCCAGCCGAGTTCGTCGCGGATTCTGGT
>JAASTB010000056.1 GCA_021767625.1 Wenzhouxiangella sp. | reverse complement strand
TAGGCCCCCAGGCGATCGGCGCGCAGGGTATCGATGGTGATCAGGACCACATTGGGCGACTCCTGATCATCGTCCGCACAGCCGGAAATGAGGAGCATTGCAGCGATAGCTGCCAGAAGGGCGGCCATTCTAGATGTGCTTGTTGGTTTCATTTGAGTCGTCAATTGGGGTGGTGGGGCATGAACGGGGATCGGCGTGCGCTTTCCGCCGTCCTATCTTCGGCTTTCCAGCGCAAGAAACATCCGCTCGTCGTGATCGGACGAGCTCGGGTCGGACTGCTCGGTGTCTCCTGCTCTGTAACTGGCAAGTACTTTCCAGCCGGCTCGTTCAGCGATTCGGATCAACCCGGTTGCGGAAAAGATCCAGTAATTGGTTGGATCGTCGTTGCACTCTTCCGGGTCGAGCAGATAGGCAACCGGCGCGTTCTCGAGCACTAGGTTCCGATCCGCCGTTTGTCGGGCAATCCTCGTGCTCAAGAAACAGAATCGAGCGCGTCGAGCCAGGGTTTCCAGAACATAGAAAGGGTTCTTGAGGTGATAGAGAATGCCGAGCAAGAACACGAGATGATAATGATCGCCGGGCAGACGGAATTGCGAGTCGAGATCGACCTCGTGTATGTCGACCGAAGTGGAACCCAGGCGTTGACCGAGGGTTCGGGCGCCTACCAGTCCATTCCAGTTTGTGGCGGGCCAGTCGATCAGGTCCACCGACATTCCTATGTCCTCCAGGAAGTAGGACAAGTCGCCGTCCGCGGCCCCGATATCGGCGGCATGGCCGCCCTGAGCAAGCAGATCACTCGCGTTCTGCGGGATCTTCTCGAACAAATGTTGGAGGTGCCAGAGGTTGGAGAGGATGTCGTAGGCGTACCACGTCCGATCGGCGGCGGGCGGGTCGGATTTGACGGCCTGCATTCGCTGTTTCCATCCTAACGCGCGCTCCAGGAGCTCTGAGTAGGTTGACCACTCTGTGCGAGTGCTCGTGGTGTACGAGTCATTCATGGCCGGATTCCGTTCGTGGGCGACAGGTTACAGCGCGAAGCCGAGGCGTCTTGCGGTCGGCATGCACAATTCTTGGATACTCTCCAGCTCGGCTTTCGAGAAGTCGGGCTCATAGTAAGTCGGCTCGCTGATTCGATTGGAATACTCGGTGATGGTCTCCTCGAAGGGAGCGGCACCGAGCTCGCAGTGTTGCAGCAGGTCCCGGATGACTCGTTCCGGTTCCCGGCAAAGTGATTCGTAGTAGATGATCGAGACGGCCTTGCGCAATTCCGGGTCCCGCTCCATCTGGTCCAGGAGAAAGCCGTAGGCCGAGGCCCAGTACCGGGCCCAGGCTTCCGGTAACCTGCCCGCCCGCCATCCCTCCTGGATGGCTTCCGCGGTGGCAGGGTCGCCGACGTTGATGGCTCGCTGCTGCGGTCCGAATTCGAAGTGTCCGGAGCTCGCCATCTGTCCGGGGACGCGGCGGTCCTCGCGGCTCGCTGCGTGGAAGCGGCGATCCTGCTTGATCAGGGACGCGACATGGTTGACCGGGTTGCGGACGACCACGACGAATCGGGCGTCCGGAAACAGCTTGGCGAGGTATCGAAGACGCGTAATGTTGTAATTGCCCTTGGCGAGGTAGCGCGAAGCGCCGCGCACGAGCAGGAGTTTGCGCAGGTGGTCCCTGTAGAAGGCTTCGAAGTCGGGGTTGTCGACCTCCTTATCGAGTACCTGATCAACCGCCGGGTCGTGCAGCTGATCGAAGAACTGCATCCAGATCACCTCTTCAACGGCTTCCGGGCTTTCGGGCGTGACCATGATGCGGTCGCCGTGAGCGCGCTCGATGGCCTCGGCACGGCCGCGACCGGTCCGGTCGGCCAGCCAGTTGCGCCAGTAGGGCGTGTAGACGTTGGGGAAATCGCTGTACCGGTGGCTGGTGACTGTCGGGTGACGCTCCAGCAACTCGGTGGTGATGGTCGTCCCGGCTCTCGGCACGCCGGTGACGTAGAGTGGCTTCGTGATCCGGATCGCCTCAAGTTCGTCCCGCAGTGCCCCGGATTCGATTGCCGCCAGTCTTCGCCAGAAGCCGGCCGTGGCGCCGAAGAACCGGGTCTTGACGTTGAGTCCAGTGGGTACGTGGACGGCGGTAGTCGGCTTGGTCTTCGCCATGAACTCGGTATATTCCTGTGAAGCTAATTCAATGTTCTCTGGAGGAAAGATCACGCAAGGCGGGTGCCATTTCTGCAGCCAAATTCCCAACAAAATAAAATATCATCATTCTGCAGTTCCTGGTTTGCCGATTGGAGTTCTCACATGTCGCGGACTTTCGCGAGTTTTTCTCTTCTGGCGCTCTTGACGCTCGTTCTGACCGGCTGCGGGGCAGACGACGCGTCCGAGTTGCAGGGAGGTCCCCGAGAGACAGTGCCCCGCGTCGTTGTGGTGGGGGTCGACGGAGCAGAATGGGCGGTCATCAACCGTCTGGTCGCTCAGGGAGAGTTGCCGGGGTTCGCGCAATTGATGGAGGAGGGCGCGTACGGCCAACTGATGAACCCTGGCCCGCAGGTTTCTCCCGTGGTCTGGTCGACCTTCGCGACCGGGCATTTCGGCCGCGACCACGGAATTCTGGACTTCGTGTATCCGTACCAGGACGTGTCGGGCAAACAGCCGGTGGACGTCTCGAAACGGCGCAAACCCGCTCTGTGGAACCTCTTGGATGCACATGGGATGGAATCGACCGTCATCGGCTATTTCGTCTCCTACCCGGCCGAGCCCGTCGATGGGCGCATCGTTTCGGATCGCGCGTTCCAAGGGCTCGAGGGATCGATTTGGCCGGAGAGCCTTCGCTCGGTCTCCGATGACGTCCGCCACGCCGTGAGGACCGAGCGCGAATCCCTGTATTCCCGATTCATGCCGTGGCCCTACGACCCCGCGCAGGCGGAAGATGAATCCAGTCGTTACCAGGAAGCCGCGCGGGTCGTGAAGGGCCGAATTGACAAGCGCATATTAGCCGACGAGTACCTGCGCAGAATGACCGAGCACTTCATGGAGGCGCCGGGGGATCTGCTGATCAGCTACTACCGCATCGTCGATATCGTCAGTCATTCTGCGTGGTACTACCATGATTCCGGCGATTGGGAGGAGGGGCCCGACCCCGACACAGAAGCGCTTCTGGGCGATCTGGTGAACGAGTCGTATCGCTACACCGACGAGGTCATTCAGATGATGCTCGACCGATTCGGCGGACAGAGCAATATCCTCGTGATTTCTGATCATGGGTTCGGATCCTCGACGGGGCGCTATGCAACGCGCAATCCGCTGCTGACCGGAAACCATCGTCCGAGCGGCGTGATTCTGGCTCACGGGCCGGACATTCGTCCTGGAGAACTCGAGCCAACCACGATCATGGAGGTTTTCCCGACATTAGTTACGCTACTTGGCCTGCCGGTAGCGGATACCATCCCGGGAACGATCAATCGCGAGCTGCTCACTGATGATTTCCTGGATCGTCGACCGCCGCAGTTCGTGGAGCGCTATGAATTCGACTGGCAGGCCGTGGAGGCCCGGGCAGTCGACGAGGCCGCTCAGGCCGAAGAGATGGAGTCGCTTCGTGGGTTGGGCTACGTCGGAGAAGGGGTGACCGTGGGTGATCAGCCGGCCGCTTCGGGCTATGATTTCTGGGGCGCCTCGGATCGGCTGGTCGTGTCCAATCTGCATGCCGAGACGGTCTATCACCTTATCCGAGGCGACGCAGCGGCGGCCGACTCCGTCGTCGATGCGCTCGAGCGCAACCGGCCGGCTCTGGTCAATCTGCTGTTGGCCCGAACCCAGGCCAAGATCGAGGGCCTGCGGCGCGAGACTGGTTCACGAGAGGGGCTGGCGTCGAGGATGTCAGAGTTTCTGCAGCGGCATCGTGAGACTGCCGGCGCGCAACCGTCTGCGCAGGATTGACCTGGGGTATGGTTCGAAACGGGTTGATCCAACGGAATCCGGTTTTGAGGAATGAAATGAGAACGAAAGGCCTTGTTTTCCTGTCATTGGGCTTCATGCTGAGCCTGGTCGCCTGCGGCGATTCACCTCGCAATGCCGATTCGGCACGACCGTCCGAGCATGCTGAGCAGAATCTCATCATGATTGCGGTCGATACCGTGCGCTGGGATACCTGGTGGATCCCCGAGCGGACGAACTCCGAGGACGCCTTTTCCGGCTGGGCCCTTGAGAGTCAGGTTCTTTCGCGCACCGTTTCGGCTGCCCCTTGGACCGTGCCATCGGTGAGTACCGTGCTGACCGGCCTCTATCCGAGCCAGCACGGCGGCGGTCTGTTCGACCAGCCCGTGGCCAATTTGGACAAGCACATTCCCTCGGCAATCAGCGGTGCCGTGCCGACACTGGCGGAGATCCTCTCGTCCGTCGGCATGCGTACCGCCGCGGTATCGGCGCACCCCTGGTTTGACGCCGACTATGGATTCGAGCGGGGTTTTGACGAACTGTTGCTACGAAGCGGGGCGGGGAAGGTCACGCAAAGCGGGCTCGAGTGGCTGGATGCGCACGCCGGAGATCAGTACCCCTATTTTCTCTACCTGCACTACATGGACGCGCATGATCAGCACCTGGATCTCACCGCCTCCCGGGCGGCCGTCGAACGCATGGACGCCGCTGAGCGAGAGCGCTTGACTGCTACCGCGCCTGAGCCCGCTTGCGAGGATCCCGAAGCCGTCATGTGCATTCGCTATCTGCGGTATGCCCAGGCGACCCTGTCTCTTCGCGAGTCCATTGCCCATCTGCTCGAGGAGCTCAATGCTCGCGGTGCACTGGAAGATTCCGTGGTTGTGCTGTACTCGGATCATGGCGAGGCTTTCCATGACCACCACGAGCGGGCGGAGGCAAGGGCCGTCGATCCGCGCGGTTTCTACGGTTTCGGCCACGGCCAGAGCCTGTACCAGGAGCAGCTGCACGTGCCACTGATGATCTGGCATCCGGAGATCGGGGGCAAGGATGTGGCCACGCCGGTCAGCCTGGTCGACGTGATGCCCAGCATTCTCGACTGGATGGGCATTTCTCTGCCCGAGCAGATCGATTACCCGGGGCAGTCGTTCGCCGGCGCGGTTGAACGGCAAGAGCCGCGCGCATTTGCCTGGAGCGCCCAGTCGCTGCGATTTCCCCGTTCGGAGGATCGCGAGCTCTTCGCGTCCGGTATTGCCTACGGTCCCGAGCAGATGGCCGTGATCTCCGGCGGCTACAAGTTGATCTGGCACGAGTCCGACAACGCGCGCGAATTCTACGACTTGTCGGAGGATCCTAGGGAGAGAAACCCGGTCGATGGCGACACGGTGGCGGCTGCCGATCGGCTCGACGCCGCGCTTGGGGAGTACTTTGACTGGTTCGGTTCGCAGGACTATCTGCCGCCTGAGATGAGCGAGGATGTCGTGGAGCGACTCAAGGGTGTCGGTTATCTGCAAGGCGTCGAGTCCAGCGGGGAGCGCGGGGAGTCCGTGTCGAATGGCGAGGAGGATGAGGAGGCAGGCGAGCCCTAGAGACCGGTTTTCGGGTGTGGACGGGGCGGGTATACTGGCCCGCTGGATCCCTTTGCGTGGAATTGAAATGTATTTTCGCTTGATTGCTATCGCCGCTCTGCTGGTTTCGGCCCCTGCGGTGGCCTACATCGGCCCGGGCTCGGGAATCAGCCTGCTGGGCGGCCTGTGGGGTGTGCTGGTCGCGATCGTGCTGGCTGTCGGTGCGGTGCTGATCTGGCCGATTCGCTACGTGTTTCGCCGGCTCAAGCGCAAGTTCGGCGGCGCGCCCGCGAGCGAGGCGGCCGAGCCGGCCGAAACCGTCGAGGCCGAGCGCTCGACCAGCCAGTCCGAGTGAGCCATGTTCCAGTTGCGTGATCTGCGGCGCCGCGCGGCGCTCTGTGCGGCGGCGCTCGGCGTTGTTGCGCTGGTCGGCTGCGGCGGCGAGCCGGAAGCGGTCGATTCACGAGTCGTCGTGCTGGGTTTCGACGGCATGGACCCCGTGCTCGCTCGTCGCTGGATGGACGAGGGCAAGATGCCCCATTTCAGCCGCCTGGCCGCCGAAGGCCATTTCCAGGAGCTGGGCACCAGCAACCCGCCGCAGTCGCCGGTGGCCTGGTCGAGTTTCGCCACCGGCAAGGGGCCGGGTGAGCACGGCATCTTCGATTTCCTGCGCCGCAATCCCGAAACCTACACGCCCAATTTCTCGATTTCGGAGAACATTCCGCCGGATCGCTTCATCAAGCTCTTCGGCCTGCAGGTGCCGCTGGGCAGCGGCGAAGTGATCAATCGCCGCCAGGGCGAGGCCTTCTGGGTCAAGGCCGAGCGCGACGAGGGCGCGCGTGCTTCGGTGCTGCGCATTCCGGTCACTTATCCGCCCGACGACATCCACCGTATGCTCTCGGGCATGGGCGTGCCGGACCTGCTGGGCACCCAGGGTACCTATACCTACTACACGACAACGCGCCTGGGCGACGCCGGGTCGAGCACGCGCACAGTGCGCGTTCGACCCGACCGCCAGGGGCGCATCGAATCCGATTTCGAGGGGCCGCCCGATCCGCTGCTCGAATCCGGCGAGCCGATGCGCGTGCCGCTGGTGATCGAGCCGGCCGAGGCGGGCGCCCGGGTGCGACTCGGTGACGACGAGGTCGCCCTCGAGCCGGGCGAATGGTCGGACTGGATTCGGGTCGCTTTCGACGTCACCGGCCCCGTCAGCGTGACCGGAACCGTGCGGCTGCTGTTGGTCCAGGGCTACCCGAGCCCGCGCCTGTACGTCTCCCCGATCCAGATCGATCCTGAAAATCCCGCGGTCGAGATCGCCTCGCCGTCTGGCTACGCCGCCGAGCTGGTCGAGGATATCGGCCTGTTCCACACCATCGGCATGCCCGAGGAAACCTGGTCGCTCAACGAGGAGCACATTTCCGACGCCGCCTGGCTGGAGATGGAGAAGACCATCCTCGCCGAGCGCGAGGCCATGTGGTATGAAACGCTCGACAAGAACGACAGCGAGCTGGTCGTCGGCGCTTTCGTGCAGACCGATCGGGTCACGCACATGTTCTACCGCGGTCTCGACGAGCAGCATCCAAGGCACGAAGACACGGCCCCGGAGCACCGCGACGAGGTCGAGTGGATCTACCGCGAGGCCGACCGCATCCTGGGCGAGACCATGGATCGCCTGGGGCCGGACGACCGCCTGATCGTGATCAGTGACCACGGTTTCGCGCCCTTCCGAAAGGCGGTGCATCTCAACCGCTGGCTGGTCGACAACGGCTACCTGGTGCTAGAAGACGGCGCGACGGAGTCGGACGTGGTCTTCTCCAACGTCGACTGGAGTCGCTCACGCGCCTATGCGCTGGGGCTCAACGGCCTGTTTCTGAACCTGGCCGGGCGCGAGGGGCAGGGGATCGTCGCCGCCGACGAGGTCGCTGCCCTCAAGGCAGAACTCTCCGCCGGCCTGGCGGAGTGGGCCGATTCGCAAACCGGCGAGCCGGTCGTGCGCCGCGTCTTCGACGGCGAAGAGGCCTACCGCGGCCCCGAGCGGGGCGACGCGCCCGACCTGGTGGTCGGCTACCACCGCGGGTACCGGGCCTCCTGGCAGACCACCCTGGGCGCCATCCCGAAGCCGCTGATGGAGCCCAACCGCCAGAAATGGAGCGGGGATCACTGTATCGACCCGGCGCTTGTGCCCGGCGTGCTGTTCTCGAACTTCACGCCCGAGGTGGCAATCAGCGGCATTCGTGACGTGTGGCAGCTGACGCGCCGCCAGATTCGGGAGGACGAATCGTGAGCGATCTCGGCATCCTCGACTGGCCGGGCATCCTGTTCGGTCTCGTCAACGACGTTTTGTTGCTGATCCTGCCGCTGCCGGTCACGCTCGTTTTCTGGGCCGCGCTGTCGGGCTGGGCCACGATGTGGGTCTACCGCGCCACCTCCAACCAGGACAAACTCGCCGCACTCAAGCCGCAGGTCAAGGCGGTTCAGGACAAGCTCAAGCGCTACGACGGCGAGTTTTCCGGCCTGATTCCGCTGATCAAGGAGAATTTCCGGCTGTCGGGCCGGCATATCGGCCTGGCCATCGGGCCGGCCCTGATCGCCGGCATTCCGGTGCTGTTCGTGCTGGTGTGGGGGTCGAACGAGTTTGGTGCGTATTTCCCCGAGGCCGGGAAACGCGTCAACGTCGAAGTCTCGAGCGACAGTATCGAGCGCGATGCCGACAACTGGCGCTGGATCGGAACCGACGCCCGCAGCCTGCCATCGGCCGTCGACGAGCCGCTTCGCTGGCGCCTGGAGTGGCCCGCGGCGTCGGCGACGCTCGAAACCGCGGCCGGCGAGGCTGCCGTCGAGCTGCCGACGGAAGCGCCCACGCCGGTGCTTCACAAGCGCCAGTGGTGGAACCTGCTGATCGGCAATCCGGCCGGTTATCTTGCAGACGACAACCCGGTCGAATCGATCCGCATGGGCCTGCCTTCGCACGAGATCCTGCCCGTAGGACCGGGCTGGACGCGCGGCTGGCTGTTCACCTATTTCGTGGTCGTGATCGTCGTTTCCCTGGGCTTCAAGTTCTACTGGAAGGTCCACTAGGGCAGGCCGGCATGGCCCCGGGAGACGATACTCGCTTGATGCGCCACGCCCTGGCCCTGGCCGAGCGGGCCGAGGCCATGGGCGAGGTGCCGATCGGCGCCGTCCTGGTCGACGCCGAAGGGCGGATTCTCGGCGAGGGCTGGAACCGAGTCATTACCGATGCCGACCCGACCGCCCACGCGGAGATCGTCGCGTTGCGCCAGGCGGCGGCAAGTCGGGAGAACTACCGGCTTCCCGACACCACCCTCTACGTCACCCTCGAGCCCTGCAGCATGTGCGCCGGCGCCCTGGTCAACGCCCGTGTTAAGCGCGTGGTCTACGCAGCGGACGATCTGCGCGCAGGGGCCCATCATTCCATCTTCGAGGTGCTCACCTGCCCGGAACTCAACCACCGCTGCGAGGTCACCGGCGGGGTGCTGGCCGAGGAATCGGCGGAAATGCTCAGAGCCTTCTTCCGCAGCCGCAGATAGGCATTTATCGCTTTCGGCGCCCAACGTCTCGCGGCGCAGCCGCCCCCCCAAACCTCTCGGCAGCCGCCCTGAACCCCGAACCCCGAACCCGGAACCCGGAACCCGGAACCCGGGGAATAACGCCCGTGACCCATGGCATAGGCATCGCCCCCGGCATCGGTGCTACCATTTCGAGTTCTGTTCAACTCAAGTACGAGGCAATACGTGAACAAGTCCCTGAATCTATTGACGCTGGCGATCGCCGCCAGCCTGATGGCGGCCTGCTCGGAGCAGGCGCCGCCGCCCCCGGAGGCACCCGAAGCGCCGGAAGCTGCCGCTGAGTCCCAGGCGCAGCCGGCGCAGGAAGCCGAGGCTTCGTCCGAATCCGAAGAGCCCGCTCAGAACCCGCTGCTGGCCGAAAGCGAGCTGCCCTACGGCATGCCGCCGTTCGACCAGATCGAGTCGAAGCACTTCATGCCGGCCTTCGAGTCCGCCATGGAAGAGCACATGGCCGAAATCGAGGAGATTGCCGCCAGCGAGCAGGCGCCGACCTTCGAGAACACCATCGTCGCGATGGAGCGCGCCGGTCTCAAGCTCGATTATGTCGGTCGAGTCTTCTCCAACCTGACGAGCACCGTCATCGACGACACGCTCAAGGAAACCCAGCGCGAGATGGCGCCGAAGTTCTCCGCGCACAGCGACGCCATCTATCTCAACGGCGATCTGTTTGCCCGCATTCGCGCACTCTACGAGCAGCGCGAGGACCTGGAGCTCGACGCCG
>JAASTB010000055.1 GCA_021767625.1 Wenzhouxiangella sp. | reverse complement strand
GTTGCATGCTGGTGCTCGGCGCGGGCCTGTTCGAGCCCTTCGAGCTGATGCGCCCCGGCTTTCCGGCCTGGTGTGCGCTGGAAGACCTGGCCGAATCGACGCTGCGCGAGCGCGGATTCGAACCGCGCATCCTGGCAATCGGCTCGCATTGCTCGCGGATGCCGCACGAACAACTGCAGCCGCCCCAGGAGCCTCCGCAGGGCCAGTTCCTCGCCCTGCCGATGACGCTGCTGTGCCCGGCCGACCAGGCCGATTCACTGAAGGAACGGCTCGAGGAAGCACTCTTCGAACGCGGCAGCATCGACCCGCCCGCGCGCGCCCTCCTGGCAGAGGCGGCGGGCATTGATACGGTGCACGGCCAGCTTCTGACCCTGGCCGACCTGGTCGCCCTGCAGCATGTCCAGCTCGACAGCGCCGGGCTGGGCGGCTTCTGGCCGGTGGTTGAAAAGATTCTGGTCGAAGCCGATCGCGACCACGAGCACGAACTGCCGGCCGGACTGAATGCCCGCTGGGACGCCCGAGCCCGGCGCATCGACCTGCCCTTCTCCAGCCTCGACCAGTTCGACGGCGAACCCGACGAGTTTGCCCTGTGGCTGCGCGCATTCCGCACCCTGACCACCCTGCTCGACAGTCACGGCATCGAATGGCACGCCCTCCCGGGCGATCCTGTCGTCTTCGACGACGACTACAGCGCCATGATCGAATCCACCGGTGCCACCGAACACACTGACGGCATCACCGTCCATCAGCATCCCGACATCGGCCTGGTTGCCTGGACCGTGGTCGAGGACGGCCGCATGATGCACATCTATCCGCTGCGGCCGGAATCGGCCAACCGGGTGATGCGCGATCTCGCCGCGCGCGGCCTGACGCGTTTCGACGCCACCGACCAACTCCACACCGATCCCGAGACCGGCCGCCTGCGGCCCGCACAAACATGAGCGAAGAACGATACGACGACAATCCCGTGGCCTACGTGGCCGATTCCGAGATTCACGGCCGCGGCCTTTTCGCCCGCCGCCGCATCCAGCCCGAGGAGTACATCGGCACCTACGAAGGACCGGACGCCGAGGACGACGGCATGCACGTCCTGTGGCTCTGGAACGAAGACACGGAGGAATGGGAAGGCATCGACGGCGTCAACGAGATGCGTTTCCTCAATCATTCAGCCGAGCCCAACGCCGACTGGTGGGGCGATGAACTCTACGCCCTGCGCGCGATCGAGCCCGACGAGGAGATCACCTTCGACTACGGCTGGGACGACGAGGACGAGGAAGAAGACGAAGGAGAAGAGGAAGCGTGAACGCCGGCGGCCCGATGCGCCGGATCGTGATCGACCGGCCGGGCGGTTTCGACGTGCTCAGGCTTCTCGAGGAGACGGTTCCCGCGCCCGGGCCGGGCGAAGTGGTCATCGCCTGCCGGGCCTGCGGCGTCAACTACGCCGACGGCATCATCCGCATGGGTCTCTACGCCTCGGCGAAGAAGCTCCACGGTTACCCCATCACGCCGGGTTTCGAAGTGGCCGGCACGATTGTCGCGCTCGGTGACGGTGTCGAGGGCTGGCGCCCGGGCGACGAGGTCATCGGCCTGACGCTGTTCAACGGCTACGCCAGCCACTTGTGCCTGCCCGCCGGAGGCGTCTTTCCCAAACCGGCCCGACTGAATTTCGAGCAGTCGGCCACGATTCCCACGGTTTTCCTGACTGCCTGGTGGATGGTGCACCGACAGCTCCATCCGCAAGCGGGAGAAACCTGGCTGATCCACTCCGCAGCCGGCGGCGTGGGTTCGGCCTTGCTGCAGCTCGCCCGCCTGGCCGGCGTTCGCGCCGTGGGCGTGGTTGGCGCCTCGCACAAGGTCGAGCACGCCCGCACGATGGGGGCCGAGGCCGTGATCGACAAGTCCCGGAGCAATCTCTGGGAAGAGGCCGAGCGCCTGGCCCCGGACGGATTCGATGCAGTGTTCGACGCCAACGGCGTGGCCACGCTCAAGCAGAGCTACGAGCACCTGGCGCCGACCGGTCGGCTATTGGTCTACGGCTTTGCCTCCATGCTGCCGAAAAACGGCCGGCGCAACTGGGTTTCGCTGGCGCTGGACTGGCTGCGAACCCCGCGCTTCAATCCCATGGACATGACCCAGTCCAACCGCAGCGTGCTGGCCGCCAACCTGAGCTTCCTGCAGTCTCACGCGCCGACCATGCGCGAGGGCATGGAATGGCTGCTCGAACGCTTTGCCGACGGCCGCCTGGAACCGCTACCGGTCGAGTCTCGCCCCCTGCCGGAGGCCGCCGAGGCCCAGCGCCGGATCGAATCGGGCCAGACCGTCGGCAAGCTAGCGCTGATCCCCTGAATCAGGCGCTTCCCCGGCCGCTTCGGCAGCGCGGGTGGCCTGCCAGGTCACCGCGCGCCAGCCCGGGTCGCGCCGTCTGAACACGCCGGTGTTGAAGTACTCGCCAACGGTTTCACCCGACGCCTCGGCCACGAGACGGAAGGTTACGACCGCGGTATCGCCGAAGACGCGGATGGTGACGTCGCGAGCCGAGTATTCCGGCGGCGTCGCCGCCTCCGGGTCGTCGGTCTGCCCGGCCTCCGAAAGGCCGTCCATGATCGCCGCCTTGCCGAATCGGCGGCCGTCGGAACTGGTGTAGATCAGGTCCTCGGCCCAGAAACGATCATGCACGGCCGCGTCGTTTTCCGACGCACCGGCCAGGAAATCCTGCAGCAGGCGGGCCAGCTCGGCCTGGTCGTTGCCCAGCGCCGGGACGGAAAGTGACAGCAGGAAGCCGGCAAGCGCCAGGCAGGACATGATGAAGCGTTGCATGTAGAAGCGCCTCCCGGGCGTCTCAGTCGCGAAAATTCTTGAACTGCAGCGGCAGGCCGAGCTCGGACTCGCGCAGCAGCGCCATGACGGCCTGCAGGTCGTCGCGTTTCTTGCCGGTCACGCGCACCTGGTCGCCCTGGATGGCGGCCTGCACCTTGATCTTCGACTGCTTGACCAGCTTGACCATCTTCTTGGCCATCTCGGTATCGATTCCCTCGCGGATCGTCACATTGCGCCGGGCGGTCTTCGCGCCGATCTCCGGCTCGTCGGCCTCGACGCCGTCGAGATCGATGCCCCGCTTGGAAAGCTTCGCGTAGAGAATGTCGAGCATCTGCCCGAGCTGGAACTCGGATTCGGTCTCCAGCGCGATCCGGTTTCCATCGAGCTCGAAGCTCGAGTCCGTACCCTTGAAGTCGAAGCGCGTCGTCACTTCCCGGTTGGCCTGGTCGACGGCGTTGGCCAGCTCGTGGTGATCCACCTCGGAGACGATGTCGAAAGAAGGCATGTCGCTTTCCCGTGCAAAAAACCCATCATACGATCATTCTTCCGGCAACTGCACGGACGCGACCGGCGGCAAGGCCCGCGGTCGGGCAGCTATACTGCCGTGCCGGGAACAAAAGACCCCAACCCAATCCAGAGGGCCCGACATGAAACTGCGATCCGTATTGCTGGCGTTGCTGCTGGCCGTCGTGTTGGCGACGGTCGGCTGCGAACGCCCCGCCACCACCGACTCCGACCAAAGCGGCGATTTCTCGGCCTGGGACGCCGGGCTGGCCGACCGCGCCCGACTGGTCGAGCAATTGCCCGACAACACCATTGCGTATGCGCGACTGCCCAACCTCTGGGGACTGGCCGGCGCGCCCAAGGGCAGCGCCCTGGCCAAGGGACTCGACACCCAGGCCAATCGCGACGCGATCACGACGCTGCAAACCCGGCTGCCCGAAGTACTGGCCGAGGACATGGGCAAGCTCGCCCCCATCCTCACGCTGCTGCTCGAGACCCTGCGCTCGCCGCTGGAATTCGCGCTGGTGGGCGACGGCCCGCAGCCGCTGGAAGCCGACCTGATCATCGAGGGGCGCTTCGACTTCGAAACGGTTGCCGAGCTCGACGCCGCGATGGCCGAGCTGACCGGCCAGGCCGGCCTGCTGCAACTGATCGAGCCGGCCGAGGGCGAGGGACCCGGGCAGATCCTGGCGACGATGTTCCCGATCTTCTACGACTTCGATCCGGACACCCGGCGAGCCCGGTTCCTGACCGGGATGAGTGCCAGCGCCGAGGGCCTGGCGGCGTCTTACGAGTGGCAGCCGGCGAGCGAGAACCCCGCCCGCGGATTCGAGGAGCGGATCGACGCCTCGGGCCACGGCTTCTTCATGTGGGCGGACATGGCGCGCCTGGGCCCGATCATGCGCCAGGGGCTCGATGACGAGCAGCTCGCGCAGTTCGAGGCGATGGGCGTGTTCGCCACCCGCCAACTGGCCATGGGCTACGGCAGCAGCGGCGGCAAGGCTCACCTGGCCGTGATTGCCGAAGGCCACGAGGGCCGCGTCTGGGATCTCTCCCTGCCGGCATCCGGGCCGGTCGACTTCCGCAGCAGCGGCGAACCCGACTTCGTCTTCGGCGCCGTGCTGCCGGGCAACGACTGGCTGCGGCAGGCGCTGAGCTCGCTGGGCGAGGACGCCGACATGGAGCTCGCCGAAATCAGCGGCCAGCTGGAAGCGGAGATCGGCATCGACCTGACCACCGTAGTCGACACCTTCGCCGGCCGCATGATGCTGGTCGACGACGACAACGGCACCTACCTCGTGCACGAGGGCGGCGGCGACGAACGCTGGACGCAGTTCTGGGACGCCCTGTCGCGACGATTCGAGATCGAGCAATCCAGCAAGACCTTCGGCGATGCCCGAATCCACCACCTGGTCGTTCCGGGCATCGACATCTCCGACGAAATGGACGCGCTGCCCGAGTCCAATCCCGGCCTGGCCTTCATCATGGCCCGGTCGATGAAGGCGGGCACTCACCTGTTCTGGATGCGCGAGGGCGACCGCATTCTGATCGCAGCGGTACCGCAAGTGCTCATGGCCCGCCTGGATCATCCCGGGGATGTCGAGGTGGGGGAATGGCTCGGCAATGCCGGCGTCGAAACGGACCGGGCCGCGCTCTTCGGCGCCCTGCGCGCCGACGATGCGCCGCGACGCAACTACTACGCCTACATCGGCTCGCTGCCGGGCATCGCCGACATGCTGGGCACGGAAATCGACGTCATGGCCTTTCCCACGGCGCGCGAACTCGACCTGCCCGACGCCGGCACGATCGGCTTCGCGGTGGACTACGCGGAGGGCCAACTGGGCCTTGATCTGGCCTTCGAAAACAATCCCGGCGACCTGTTCTATGCCGGCGGCGGCAGCCTGGGCGGCATTGCCGTGATCGGCGTACTGGCCGCCGTGGCCGTTCCCGCCTACCAGGACTACTTGAAGCGCTCCCGACTGGCCACGGCGCTGGCTGCGACATCCGAGTTCCGGAACCGGGTCGCCGCTCACGTGGCCGAGCATGGCAGCCTGCCCGACAGCGAAGCCGCGGCCGATTGGGCCGGCGGCATCGTTCTCGGCCCCGAACTCGTCAATGCCTTCTGGCAGTCCGAGCCGCCGGGCCTGCGCCTGATCCTGGCCGGTGGAGAGGGCCTGGCGGAGAACGCCAAGCTGATGCTCAGCCCGACGATCGAGGACGGCGTCCTTACGGAATGGACCTGCAGCAGCGACGACATCGAGGCCGACCAGCTTCCGGTCAGTTGCCGATGAGCGACTGGGTCTTCGGGTACGGCTCGCTGATCTACAAGGTGGATTTTCCCTACCTCGAGCGCGAGCCGGCCCAGATCGAGGGCTGGGCCCGCCGCTTCTGGCAGGGCTCGCACGATCACCGCGGCACGCCCGAGGCGCCGGGTCGCGTGGTCACCCTGGTGCCGGAGGCCGGTCGCGCCTGCCGCGGCATGGCCTACCGGGTCGAGCACGAGGTCTTCGAGCACCTGGACCATCGCGAGAAGAACGGTTACGAACGTCACCGCGTGGCGATCCGCCTGCTCGAGCGCGGCGAGATGGTCAAGGGCACGCTCTACGTCGCGGGCCGGGACAACCCGGCCTTCCTCGGTCCGGCCGACGAAGCGGACATGGCCGAACACATCCTGGCCGCCCGCGGCCCCAGCGGGGACAACCTGGAGTACCTGCTCCGGCTCGCCGAGGCCCTGCGCGAACTCGGCGAAAACGATGACCACGTCTTCGAACTCGAGCGAAGGGCCAGGGCTGGCACCCGCTAGCGCGCCGGGCGATCACGGGCGGCATCCCGGGCCGGGCTGCGCGGACGCACCGGGCGCGTTCTGCTAGGGTGGGCTTGCCGACAAGAACATCCCGTATCCAAGGAGAAAGCGCATGACCATCCACCTCGAAGCCGTTCCCGTCCTGTCCCTCGTCGCCGGCATCGCCATCCTGATCGCTCCGAAGCTGCTCAACCTGATCGTGGCGATCTACCTGATCGTGATCGGCATCGTGGGCATTTTCGGGCTCTGAGCCGCCACGTCGATCCCGACGACCGGGCCGGTCAGCCGGCCTGGTCTTCCAGCTCCTCCCAACGACCGTAGGCGGCATCCAGTTCAGCCTGCAGTGCCTCGACCTCAGCGGTGTGGCGGGTGATCGCCTCGGCGTCCTGCCGGTAGAAGTCCGGCTCGTTCATCCGCTCGGTCAACTCGGCCATGCGCGCTTCCAGCGCCTCGACCTTTTCGGGTAGCTGATCGAGTTCGCGCGCCAGCTTGTAGCTGAGCTTGGCCGGCTTCTTTTCCGGTTTTTTCTTCGACTCGGCCTTGTGCGCCGCCGGCCGCGCCTGAGCGGGCTCCGCCGCGGGTTGCGGCTCGGCCCGCCGCTGCCTGAGCCAGTCGCTGTAGCCGCCGACGTACTCGCCCACGCGACCTTCGCCTTCCATCACGAAGGTCGCGGTGACCACGTTGTCGAGAAACTCGCGGTCGTGGCTCACCAGCAGCAGGGTGCCGGCATATTCGGCCAGGAGCTCTTCGAGCAACTCGAGTGTCTCGGCATCGAGATCGTTGGTGGGTTCGTCCATCACCAGCAGGTTGGACGGACGCGCGAACAGGCGCGCGAGCAACAAGCGATTGCGCTCGCCGCCGGAGAGCTTGCTGATCGGCGCACGCGCCCTCTCGGGCGTGAACAGGAAATCCTGCAGATAGCCGATGATGTGCTTGCGCTTGCCGTTGATTTCGACGAAGTCGCGGCCCTCGGCCACGTTCTCGGCAGCGGACCAGTCGTCGCGCAGCACCGACCGGTGCTGGTCGAAGTAGGCGATTTCCAGGTTGGTACCCAGCGTGACGGTGCCCGACTGGGGCTCGAGCTGGCCGAGCAAGAGCTGCAGCAGGGTCGACTTGCCGCTGCCGTTGCGGCCGATGAGCCCGATCCGGTCGCCGCGGAACACGGTCGTGGAGAAGTCGCGCACCATCGGCCGGTCCTCCCAGGCGAACGAGACGTTCTCGGCCTCGATGACCTTGCGCCCGGACTTGCCCGCGCTGGCGGCTTCCATCTGCACGCTGCCCTGCCGCTCTCGGCGCTGCGACCGCTCGCGGCGCATCTTCTCGAGCGCGCGCACGCGGCCCTCGTTGCGGGTGCGGCGGGCCTTGATGCCCTGCCGAATCCAGACCTCTTCCTGCGCCAGCTTCTTGTCGAAGCGCTGGTTCTCCAGTTCTTCGGCGTGGGCGCGTTCTTCGACGCGCCTGAGGTAGTTCTGCCAGTCGCCCGGCCAGGACGTCACCTGCCCACGGTCGATCTCGACGATTCGCGTCGCCAGGGTCTGCAGGAAGCGCCGGTCGTGGGTGACGAAGACCAGGCTGCCGGAAAACTCCCTGAGGAAGCCTTCCAGCCACTCGATCGATTCGATGTCGAGGTGGTTGGTGGGCTCGTCGAGCAGGAGGACGTCGGGTCGCTGCACCAGCGCACGGCCGAGCAGGACGCGGCGCTTCATGCCGCCGGACAGTTCGGCGAACGCCGCCTCCCCGTCCAGCCCCAGGTGCTCGAGCACGCGCTCGACCTGGCTGTCGACGTCCCAGCCGCCCGTGGCATCGAGCTTCGCCTGGACGCGCGCGAGCGCGTCGGGGTCGAACTCGCCGTGGCTGATCCGATGGAATTCGGCCAGCAGGTCGCCGACATCGCCCAGCCCGCGGGCGACCTGATCGAAGACACTGCCCTCGGCGCCTCCCGGCACGTCCTGCTGCAGCACTGCCACGCGCACGCCGTCGCCGACGATGACCTCGCCGTCGTCGGGATCGATCGATCCGGCGATCAACTTCAGCAGCGTCGACTTGCCGGCGCCGTTGCGGCCGACCAGCGCGATGCGCTCGCCCGGCTCGATATCGAGCTCGACGTTCTCGAGCAGCAACGGACCGCCGATGCTGAAATCGAGCTTGCGAATGGAAACCAGTGACATAGGGACGACGGCCCCGCAGGGCGAGCGGATTGAATAGCCCGCCATTGTAGAGAACCGCGGCACGGATGCGTGACTTATCACCCATGGCAGAAGCGACGAGCCGGACTATCATGGGTCTCGGAAGCTTTGGAATGGAGTTCTGACAACGTGTCGATTCGCGTAGTGACCGGCGACGCCATTGCGCCCTGGGTCGAGGCGGTCGCCGACCTGCGCATCCGGGTATTCCGCGACTGGCCCTACCTGTATGAAGGAAACGTCGGCTACGAACGGGAATACCTGGCCCACTACCGGACCTCGCCGGGCAGCGTGTTCGTGCTGGCGCTCGACGACGCTGGCGGCGTCGCGGGCTGCTCGACGGGGCTGCCGCTGATCGACGCTCACAACGAGTTCCGGGCGCCGTTCCGGGTGGCCGGCTACGAGCTCGGTCGCGTCTTCTATTTCGGTGAGTCGGTCCTGGATCCGGCCTGGCGCGGCCGGGGGATCGGGCACGCCTTCTTCGACGAGCGCGAGGCTCATGCACGCAAGCTCGGCTTCGACATCACCGCTTTCTGCGCGGTGCTGCGCCCGAACGATCACCCACTGCGCCCGGCCGACTACCGTCCGCTGGACGAGTTCTGGGAGAAGCGGGGCTACGAACCGGTGGAAGGCCTGACGACGAGCTTCGCCTGGCAGGACGTCGACCAGGCGCACGAGACCGACAAGCCCATGCAGTTCTGGGTCAAGCGGCTATAATCCTGAACTCGCCTTCCGGGGCGGGCGTTGCACTACCTGAGGGAGCACAACATGATCGAGCAGTCCTGGTTCTGGCTGATCCTGGGGGCCTTGCTGGTCCTGTCCGAGTTCTTCATCACCGGCATCGTCGCCATCTTCTTCGGCGCAGGGGCCATCCTCGTCGGCATCGCCACGGCGGTCGGGCTGCTCGACAGCCTGCCCGAGCAGGTCATCAGCTTCGCCGTGCTTTCGGTGGGCAGCCTGCTGTTCGCCCGCGAGCGCATCAAGGTCTGGTTTCGCGGCAACGTATCCGACCGCTGGGACGGCGACAAGGACCTGATCGCCACGCGCGGGGAGCGCGTGACGGTCACCCGGAGCTTCTCCGATGGCGTCGGCCAGGTTCGCCTCAGCGGCGTCGACTGGAAGGCCGAATGCGAAGACGGTGAACCGGCCGAAGGCGATACGGCCTGGGTGGTCGGTCACCGCGGCATCACCCTGCTCGTTTCCGCCACCCGCCCCGAACATACGAACGATCAGGCCGCCGGCTGATCGCCAAGCTACCAACCACTGCCACCAGAGGGACCACCGATGGATCTCGACTTCGCCACTATTCTTTCCCTGATCGTCCTGCTGATCGTCGTCATCGCGGTGGTCAAGACCGCCCAGATCGTGCCGCAGCGCTCGGCCTACGTGGTCGAACGCCTGGGGCGCTTCCACAGCGTGCTCGACGCCGGCTTCCACCTGATGATCCCGTTCGTCGACAAGGTCGCCTACAAGCACACGCTCAAGGAAGAAGC
>JAASTB010000054.1 GCA_021767625.1 Wenzhouxiangella sp. | reverse complement strand
CCAGTTCGTGCACCCGACGGACCGATTCGCGATGCCGCCGACTACCGCAAGCACTTTCCCGACGGCCGCATCGGCTCCGAACCGCACCGGGCCACGCCCGAACACGGCGAACGGTTCTACGAAGCCGGCCTGGCCGACGCGCTCGAGGATTACCGCTGCTTCACCGCCAGTTCCTGATGCGCACGATCAGTCCGGTGCACTTTCCTCGCTGGGAGTAGAAACTGCGGAAATACGCTCGATCAGGCGTTCGAAGCTTGGGTTCCCGGCAAGCGTATCCAGCAAGGGCTCCTGGCTGATCAGTCCGGGATCCGCCAGCCCCTTGTCGATGGCTGACTCGAGTGCGTCGAGCGCGGCGCTGCTGCGCCCTGCCGATGCATGTACGCAGGCCAGGTTGTACAGCGGCGGCCACTCGTCCGGCTCGATGGAGCCGGCCCGCTGGAGCAGCCGTGACGCCTCGTCCAGGCGGTCGAGACGCAGGGCGGCGAGTCCGGCCTGATGCGCGGCGTGGTAGTGATCGGGCTGTTGCGTCAGCGCCTGGCCGTACAGATCGAAGGCCTGTGAGAATTCCTGTTGCACGAACATCAGATCGGCCAGCTTGACCAGCGCGCGGGGGTGCGTGGGGTTCGATTCGACCGCCCGGCGGTACCAAGCCAGCCCCACTTCGGCCTGACGTGCCCTGAGCGCCACCTGCGCATGAACCAGCATGGCCTCCACGAAGTCGGGACTGAGCTCGAGAGCGTGATCCAGGTGCCGGCGAGCATCGTCGAGCCGGCCCTGGCGCAGGGCGATCTGCCCGAGCATGAGGTATACGCGATCCTGGTCGCGCCATTGCTCCAGCGACGCCAGGTAGTGCTTCCGGGCGGCCTCGAGGCGATCCTGCTCGATCAGCACCTTTCCCATCGTATTCAGCGCAGAGATATGCGTTGGCAGTTGCGACAGCACCTCACGGAGCTTCTCTTCGGCGCCCTCCCAGTCCCCGTCCTGTGCCAGGTGCCGGGCCTGACTGAGCGTGTTGTAGAGAGGCAGGCCGTCCTTCGGGTCCACGTCGGCCATCGACCGACGGTCGCTGGCCCCCGCCTGCACATAGCCGAGGGACTGCAGTACTGCCATTGTCTCGGCGTTCATTTCCGCCGAGTCGCTGTCGACAAGGCCGGTTCGAGCCTCTTCGAGCAGCTGATCGAGCGCTTGATCCATGCTGAGAGCGTCGTCTCGTCGTTCCCGGAACCGGTTCTCGGACTCCTTGGGGTCGTCTTCGAGCTCGTAGAATTCCGGAAAGGGAAGCCGGATCCACTTCGATTTGCCGTCGCGCAGCCCCTGCGGCGCAGCCATTCCGAGGCTGTAGCGCGGGAGCATCGACTCGATGTACTGCTCCAGCTTGGGTGCGGGCCACCAGGAATTTACCAGCGCAGTCAGATCCACTCCCTGAACGGGCTGTTCGAAGTGGAGTCCGGCGGCAGCCAGAACGGTCGGGGCAATGTCGTGGATGCGAACGGGCCCCTCGTAGACCGCGCCGGGCGGGAATGCGGCAGGATAGCGGATGATGAGTGGGATGTGCATTGTGGCGTCGTAAACGAACAGGCCGTGTGTGGCTTCGCCGTGTTCGCCCAGCGACTCGCCGTGGTCGGAGGTGAACACGACTAGTGTCTCGTCGAGTTCACCGCTCTTTTCCAGGGCCTCGAAGAGCCTGCCGAGCTGATCGTCGACATAGGCGATTTCGGCATCGTAGAGCGTGGGAGAGAACGGACGGTAGCCGGTCGGGGGCTGCAGCGGCTGATGGGGGTCGAAAAGGTGAACCCACGTGAAGAACGGGCGTTCGTCGGGTTGCTGCTGGCGACCTTCGTGCCAGTCGAGGACGCGTGAGATCGTGTCGTGGGCCGGGCGATAGCGGATCATGAACATGGCCGCTTCGGGCGCGCTCCAGACGGCATCGTCGTAACTGTCGAAGCCCTGATCCAGGTTGTAACGGCGATTCAGCACCTCCGCCGAAACGAACGCGTGCGTCGCGTAACCGGCAGACTGCAATCGTTCGGCGATGGTCTGGGCGTCGTCGTTGAGGGCGAAGATGCCGTTGTCTCGTACGCCGTGGGCGGGAGGGATCAATCCGGTCATCATGCTTGAATGCGCCGGCAGGGTGATGGGGGCGACCGTGATGGCGTCGGTGAAGCGAACGCCTTCCGCGGCGAGTCGGTCGATGTGTCCGGTACGCGCCAGCGGGAAGCCGTAACTTCCCAGCCGGTCCGCGCGCAGCGTGTCTACGCTGATGAGCAGCACGTTCGGGGCTGGCGGCTTGCCGGAACGGTCACACCCCGTGAACGCGATCGACAGTGCGAGCAGTACCAAAGGCCAGACCGCGAAGCGGTGTGGAATGCTGGCTTTCATCGTAGACACCAAATGATTCTCGATTGCTGAGCTATGCGTGCTCGAAGGCGGCTTTCCCGATCGCCGATTTTCCGGGGCACCAGCGCCGATGAGGGCTCGGAGATGCACACTGCTGTTCGCCGCGACCGGGATAGGCTATATTAATACGCGTTGATTCCCAGGGGACAACTTCGGGCGGCGCGTGGTGCGTGAGCCCGGATCCATCGACGAAAGTGGGAGAAATTCATGAAACGGATAGCAAGCCTGGCGGCCTTCTGTCTGGGGTGTCTTGTGTTCAGCGTCGACCTGACGGCGGCCGAAGGAGAAGACGCGCGCGGAGGCGGTAGCGGTTTCAGCCTGATCGACGGTGGCGGCCTGGAGTGGTTCATCAATGAAGATGTGACGTTCACGACAGCCGAGTCGGCTTCGGGTGCGGCCAGCGATGCCACCTATACTGCCGCGGTCGCGGCTACGACCAGCGGCGGCGGCACCACCATGACGACACTGAGCGATGCCTTCGACGGTTATGCGGGGCTTTGCATCACCACATCGCCTGGCCTGGGCGAGTGCGATCCGAATGATGCCGCCTTCATGGTCTACAGCGATAACGGCCCGGCCAGCGTAACGCCATTGGGGACCACGGGGGGAGAAGCGGTCTTCTCGACCCAGAGCTTCATGGGCGGTGATCTGAGCGTGTACCGCGAAGTGCTGGTTCGGGATGATCAGGAATTCGCCCGTTGGATGAATTACTTCACCAACAATTCCGCCAGCCCCGTGACCATCTATGTGCTCACCGCCAACAATCTGGGCTCCGATAGCAACACCCAGATCGATTCATCCTCCAGCGGCGATGCGACGGTCGGAATCGACGACTACTGGGTAACTTCGTTCCAAGCCTTCGACGGTTCGGGTCTTTCCTACGATCCGCGCTTGTGCCATCTCATCCATGGTCCGAACGGCAGTTCGCCGGTGGCCAGCATCAGTTTCTCCGATGGTCAGAACCAACCCTACTGGGAATACGAGGTGACCATTCCGGCCGGAGAGACGCGAGCCGTGATGCAGGTCGCCAGCGGACATCCGAGCCGGGCGGCAGCGCGGGCGAGTTGCCAGAATCTTCTGAGCATGCCCAA
Organism: Wenzhouxiangella sp.; assembly: GCA_021767625.1. Lineage (GTDB taxonomy): Bacteria > Pseudomonadota > Gammaproteobacteria > Xanthomonadales > Wenzhouxiangellaceae > Wenzhouxiangella. The sequence continues at coordinate 6,564 of JAASTB010000054.1, read as the reverse complement.
TGAACTGATCGGCGACCTGTCGTCGGCGGAACAGGCTCAGGTGGTCAATTTCGAACTTCAGGGACAACCCCAGCCGCCGACGCCCACGGGCTTGCCGGTTCCGACGCTGGAGTTCTGGGCGTTGTTCATCCTGGCGACGCTCGTCGCCGGCGCCGCCTTTCTGTCGGGACGCCGCCGCGCTGCCTAGTCCGGACGAAAGGGGTACCGAGGCCAGCGGCCGGACGCCGGTCGCTGCTTGTCTGAGTGCCGGGATCGCGGAAGCGCCGGCGGCCGTATCGAGGTGTGCGGGTCGGGGATGATCCCGACCGGAGCCGCCAGGCGCCCGCCCGCAGTCGCCTAGACCACCCCGACGTTGGCAATGCCATTCGTTCTGCAACTGTCCTGCTCCGGAGTGTCAGTCCCGAGTCGGCGCGAAAGACCCCTTCGACTCGGTTCGCGTCCGGACGGAACGATCCGCGCTTCTATCCAGCCGATTCGGCCATTGCGCCCGATGGTCAATGCTGCTTCGCCCGCCGCCGAAACGGTTGGCGGTGCTTGAAATCTCCCGTTTATGTGATATAAATCACACTTTGAGGCGGCTGATTTTCTGACTGGATTCTGAGCCGTCCGGACGAGGACAAAAAGGGGATTCCTTTGTTATTCGATTTCGATTCCGGTTTATGCCGGTGGCAGGCTGTTGTCGTCTGCATGCTGCTGATGATTCTGGCGGTCTCACCGGCGCAGTCGCAGGAGGACGGTTCGCCCCGGGCGCTGGGGGATCGTGCCGCGGAGAAGATCCGCGCTGCCGGCGCCGCCGATGGCATTCCCGAGCGCAATGCCCTGATCGATGAGGCGCTTGCGCTGCTCGATCGGGCCATGGCGCATCCCGCGGCCGATGCGCAGTCGCTGCAACGAAGCCGTTACGACCGCTTGGTGGCCCTGCGAACGCGCGAATCCATGGAGGAAGCCGTCTCCGCCTGGGAGTCGCTGCAGGCCGATGGCCTGGAGCCGCCCGTCTACGTCACGGTCGCCGCGGCGGATGCCTACCTGTACCTGCGCTGCCCCGAAAAGGCCGAGGCGCTTTATGAACGCGTGCTCGAACGCCAGCCCGGGCGTCTCGAGACCCGGCAGTCGCTGTTCTGGGCCAGGCTCGAGCAGGAAGACTTCTCCGGTGCCCTGACGACGATCGACTCGCTGGTCGAACACCCGGATCTCGCATCGGGCTCACGAATGCAGCGCGACGCGCGCCTCACCGCGGCGATGGGGCGTGGATACGCCAATCGTCTCGAGGAGGCCATGGTCCGGCTCGAGGAACTCGCCGCCGAACACCCCGAAAGTGCGGCGGTCACTCGCTCACTGGCGACCATTTATCGATGGCGGGGGTGGCCTCGCCGGGCCCTGGAGCTCATTCGACCGTTGCTGGAGCAAACGCCGGGCAACACTGATCTGGGCTTGTTGCACGCCGGGTTGCTGCGCGACCTCGGTCGCTATCGAGAGGCTGGCAGGATACTGGAGTCGCTGCACGAGACCCATCCGCAGGATCGTCACGTGCAGCGCGGATGGGCCGATTGGCAAACCCGCGAACGCTGGTCCTTCTGGTCGCACGGGGAGTACGGGGAGAGCGATGGTGTTCGCGAGTTCGGCAGCCGTGATCGCGCCTGGCGCATGCGGCTGTCCGCACCCTGGATCGGAAGCTACCTTCAGCCCTACCTGCGCAGCGAATACAGCGACGCCACCTTTCCCGAGGGCGAAGCCGAATACGACCGCATCGGCCTGGGGCTGGACTACAGGCGCGCGGATCATCGGGTGAAGCTGGAATTCCATCGCAACCGCCGCGGTGCGGATGAAGCGGGATTCACCGCGGCCTGGGACTGGAAGCTCGACGACCATTGGAGCCTGGCGACCCGCTACGAGAGTTTCTCCACGGATGTGCCGCTGCGGGCCCGCGGCCAGGGTCTCGACGGCTGGAAAGCCGAGGCGGCCGTTCGCTGGCAAGCCCATGAGTCTTTGGACCTGCGCCTGGGAGTATCCCGTCTGGCCATCTCCGACGGCAACGAGCGCGACGCCGTACTGCTCTCACTGGGTCATCGCCCTCACGTCTCGGCCCACCACACGACCGACGGCACGCTGGATCTTTATGCCGCCCGGGCCAGCCAGACCGGCGGTCCGTACTACAACCCGGAAGAGGACGCGTCGCTGGCCTATGTGATCCAGCATGACTGGCTTACCTGGCGGCGCTACGAGCACTCGCTGACGCAGCGCTTTGTAGTGGGTGGCGGCGCCTACTGGCAGAAGCATCACGGCACGCACGCAATCGGGCTCGCCCGATACGAACATCTCTGGCAGGTCAGCCAGCACTGGTTCGTACACTACGGCGTGGGGGTCTCCAGTCGCGTCTACGACGGCGACCGCGAGAGCCGCGTCGACGGACAACTGTGGCTCAGGGGGGTCTTCTGATGCCGGCGAGCACGCAGCGCAAGTACAAAACCGAATCAAGGGGAGTTGCCAATGTTGCCCTGGGGTGAGAGCACGGGCCTGCTGGCCACGCTGTTCAATTTCGCTTTCTTCTACCCGCTGTTCATGGCGTGGTTGTGGATGATCGGCGGAATCTGGTACTTCTTCCACTGGGAGCGGCGAATCGCGCGCACGCCGGAAGAGCCGCCGGAGCTCGACGATTATCCCGGTTGCTCGATTCTGCTGCCCTGCCACAACGAGGGTGGGCAGGTCCGCGAGACCATGGACTGGTTGCTCAAGCAGACCTATCCGAACTTCGAGATCATCGCCGTCAATGACGCCAGCACGGATGACACGGGTGAGATTCTCGACGGTTTCGCCGCCGAGCACGACAACGTTCGCGTTATCCACTTCTCGTCCAACCAGGGCAAGGCCATGGGGCTCAGAGTCGCGGCCGTGGCCTCCCGGTACGAGTTCCTGTTCTGCATCGACGGGGATGCCGTGCTCAACAAGACGGCCATCCAGTGGATGATGTGGCATTTTCTCAATGGCCCCCGGGTCGGTGCCGTGACGGGCAACCCTCGAATCCGCAATCGCTCGACCATGCTCGGACGACTCCAGGTCGGGGAGTTTTCCTCGATCATCGGCCTGATCAAGCGCGCCCAGCGAATCTATGGGCGGATTTTCACGGTATCGGGCGTGGTGTCGGGCTATCGAAAGGCCGCGCTGCATCGCAATCGCTACTGGAATACCGACATGGTGACCGAGGACATCGACGTGACCTGGCTGCTCCAGGCCGATCACTGGGATGTGCGCTACGAACCGAACGCCTTGTGCTGGATCCTCATGCCCGAGACCCTGCGCGGCCTCTGGAAGCAAAGGCTGCGGTGGGCACAGGGCGGCGTGGAAGTGCTCTTGCGCTATGGCCTCAAGGCCCTGCGCTGGCGGCAGCGGCGCATGTGGGGCGTGGTTTTCGAGTACACCCTGAGCGTGATCTGGGCCTACGTGATGGCGACGATTTTCTTCCTCTATTTCCTCGGACTGGTCGTGCCGTTGCCCGAGACGCTGCGAGTGGCCAGCATTCTTCCGGAATGGAACGGGGTTCTCCTCGGCGTGACCTGCCTGGTCCAGTTTGCCGTGAGCCTGCTGATCGACAGCCGCTATGAAAAAGGCTTGTGGCGCATCTACTTCTGGGTGATCTGGTATCCGCTGGGATTCTGGCTCATAAGCATGCTCACCACGGTGGCAGCCGTCCCCAAGGCCCTGGTCAAGGGGCACGGCGAGCGCGCCATCTGGACCAGCCCCGATCGGGGGGTGCGGCCATGACGCGGCATACGCCCGAGCATCCGGAGATCATCTACCGACCCGATCTTCAGCCTCCGGGCAGAAGAGCACTGTTTTCCACGATCACCTTCATCGCGTGGGTTCTCTGGCTCTACCTGTTTGCGCCGCTAGTGAGCCTGGCGGCGTGGTGGTTCGGCGTGAGTTCTTTCAGGGAGTACATGCTCGATCCCGAGCGAAGCGATTACCTGTTGACGCTAACCGGTTATGCCATTGTCGTGGCGGTGACCGCCCTGGCCATCGTCGGCTGGTCTCGCTACAACCAGTTTCGCTTCGGCGGCCCCGAACGTCGTCGGCAATTGCCGCCGGTCAGTCGCGAAATGATGCAGGAGAAGTTCCAGCTCGACGGCGATATGCTCGATCGCATTCAGCGCGCGAGAACGATCGAACTGGATTTCGAAGAAGGCGGCAAGCTGCGCCATGCATCGTTCAGGTACAACGGCCACGTCGAGGAGATCGACGCGCCCTGATTCCATCCGGCGTCGCGCAGGATTGGCTTCAGCGCCAGGCCCGCCAGCCGAGCACCAGCCCGGCCAGCACCGCGACACCGGCCGGCAGCGAGTATCCGCTCACCAGCGGTGCGACATCGTAGCCGGCCAGGACGGCGCCCGAAACGACCAGCCCGGCGGCAAAGATGGCGCCCGGCAGCCGGCGATTGTGTCGCCCCAGTTCCTCCGCCAGCCTTTCGAGGTCCTCGGAATCGATGCGGGTGCGAAGCCGGCCCGATCCGGCGGTTTTCAGGAAATCGTGGACCAGGCCCGGCAGCTCGGGTGTGCGTGCCAGCAGGGCCGGGGTCTCCTCGAAGAAGCGCCGCGCGGTGCGGCGCAGCCCGTAGCGTTCGGCGAAGATGGCTTCCAGCTCGGGCTTGGCCACGTCCCAGATGTTGATCCGTGGATACAGCTCCCGGCCCATGCCCTCGATGTTGAGCAGGGTCTTCTGCAGCATGATCAACTGGGGCTGCAGGGTCAGCTTGAACTGCCGGGCGACCGAGAACAATTCGATCACCATCTCGGCGAAGCTTACTTCCTCCAGGGGGCGGGTGAAGTTCGGTTCGCCGACGGTTCGGGCCGCAGCCGCCAGCTCGTCGACGCGCGTGTCCGCCGGCACCCAGCCGGCCTCGATGTGCAGTTCGGCCACGCGCCGGTAGTCGCGGTTGAAGATCGCCAGGAAATTCTCGCCGATGTAGTAGAGATCCTCGGGCGTGAGGCTTTCGACGATGCCGAAGTCCAGGGCGATCCATGTGGGATCTTCCGGATTGCGAGTGTCGACCAGCAGGTTGCCCGGATGCATGTCGGCGTGAAAGAGGTTGTCGAAGAAGACCTGCCGGTAGAAAACCTGGATGCCCCGGCGGGCGAGCCGCTCGAGGTCGACGCCGCGGCGCTTGAGCTCCGCGATGTCCTTTACCGAAACGCCCTCGACGCGCTCCATGGTCAGTACCCGCGAGGCGGTCTGCTGCCAGTGGATGGCCGGGATGTAGAGATCCTTGCGGCCGTCGAAGTTGCGGCGAAGCAGGGACGCGCTGGCTGCTTCGGCTTTCATGTCCAGCTCGCGGTAGATGACGCGCTGGAACTCGGAGACGATGTCGTCCGGGCGGATGCGATCGCCTTCGGGATGGTAGCGGCGCACCAGCCGAGCCAGTGCACGCAGGAGCTCCAGGTCGCGGCCGATCTGTCGCTCGATGCCGGGGCGAACCACCTTGACCACGACCTTTTCGCCCGATTTCAGGCGGGCGCCATGGACCTGGGCGATGGACGCCGAGGCCAGGGGGCGGTCTTCGAACTCCTCGAACAATTCGGGGATGGAAGCGCCCAGCTGCGCTTCGATGATGGCGCGCGCCTGCTCGGTGGCGAACGGGGGCACGTCGTCCTGCAGCCCGGCGAGGTCCTCGGCGATGTCCTCGGGCAGCAGGTCGCGGCGGGTCGAAAGGATCTGGCCGAACTTGACGTAGATGGGGCCCAGCTCCTGCAGAGCCAGGCGCAACCGCTTGCCTCTCGAGAATTCGCGAACGTGGCGCCGGCCCCAGGGCAGGAGGCGGATGGCCCGGGCGAACTTCAGCGGCGGCAGGGCGACGAGCAGCTCGTCGAGCCGGTAGCGCGCCAGGGTCAGCGCAATACTGGTCAGGCGAATGCCGCGCGAAATCATGCGCGGCCCCGGCGGCGCAGCCGCGCCTCGAGGCGATCGGCGGCCTCACGCAGTTCGTCGACCTCGTGCACGAAGGCGTCGACTTCCTCCCGCGAGACCAGCAGGCCGGATTCTTCCCGCAGGAAATGCGCGGTCTGCTCCGCGGCCGTTCCTGTCACCCGCCGGGCGCCGGCGCGGGCTTCGGCCAGCGTGCGCCACAGCTGGTGGCCGACGACGGGGCCGAAGCGCTCGATGAAGACGGCTTCCCAGTCGGGATCGAGCTGTTTGAGGAGTTTCTCGAAGGCCTGGCCGGTGCCGGCATCGCCTTCGATGCGCACACCGCTTCCGGGGGCACGCCAGTCGGGCACGGCCATGGCCAGAAGGGCCACGGGCGTGCCGCTGATGGTCGTGTCCGGCGCTTTCTCGTGTTCGGCGCTTACGCCCAGGGCATCGTCGCGTCCCTGGAAGAAGAGATCGATGCCCAGACCCTTCAGTTCCAGCCGCACGAGCTTTTCGCGCAGCGGTCGCAGCCGCTCGGCCGATCTGTCGTCCAGGGCGATGGCGCGGGCGAGCGCCTGCTCGACGGCGGCGGCCAGCATGCCGGGCAATGGCGTCAGGTAGCGGGAACCCATCGCCTCAGACCTTCGCGCCCCGGTGAATGGCGCAGAT
>JAASTB010000053.1 GCA_021767625.1 Wenzhouxiangella sp. | reverse complement strand
GGCTTCCTGCGAGAAGACGATCTCGACGGCGTCGAGCCAGGAAGCGGCGTTGGACTGGATGATCGGCTGCTGCATGGGGTTGTCGAACCAGCTCGTCAGGATCAGGTAACCGAGGCTCGGTGCCGGCATCGTGGACACGCGTCGCCCGATGAAGTCCTGGACGCTCGATTCGGCGTTGTTCATCGAGGTCAGCAGCGAATAGGTAATGGGGGCCTGGGCGCGAACAAGCGGCGTGTAGCCGTGTTCTTCCATGCGATAAGCGGTCAGGTGCGGTTCTTCCAGTACGAGGTGCGGGTTCTGACCGCGGCGCGTGCTCAGCCAGTAGCGGTGGTAGTCGGGGGACAATTCGAGGTCGAAGCGGTAGGGAAGGGCGTCGTTGAGATAATTGACCAGGGGTCGATAGACCAGCTCCGCGGTTTCCGGGGAAAAGATCGGGTGCCCCTGGAAGACGAAAGTCTCTGCCGATTCCGGCGTCGCTTCCGCTGCGGCCGGCATCGGCTCGGCGGCGGCCTCTGCGGATTCTTCCGTTGCGGTCGTTTCTGCAGGAGCCGAGGCTTCCTCGTCGGCAGTTTCGGCTGTCGAGCCCGATTCTTCCGATTCGGTCGTTTGCTGCGATTCGCCGCTTGCCTGCTCTTGCGCTTCCTGGGCGGCCGGCTCGGTCGCGGGCGCCTCCTCCACGGACTGGACGGACTCTTGCTGACTCTCATCCTGAGCCCAGGCGGAAACGGCCAGGATCAGCCCGAGCAGCAGCCCCGACCATTTGATTGAAGTTTTCATTGAACTGACCCCTCTAAATTCATGATTTGTGGATTTCTTTTGGTCTTTCGGATGTTAGCACAGCGTTTCAGGCGTCGTCACTCGGGCCGAATGCGTGTGCTCGCCGGAACTGACCTGAACGGTGTCGCCCGCCTGCATGCGCGTCGCGAGAACGACCAGCCCGATGGTTGCATCATCCAGAGTCATGCCGCCCAGCCAGTGCCCGACGGCGGCGCCGGCCGCGTCGGTAATGCGGCTATGGGGATCGATGGCCTCCACGGCGGCGATTTCCAGACCGGCAAGGTGATACTTCACGGTGCCCCGATAGTGCAGACGGGCGATAACTTCCTGGCCTGGATAGCAGCCCTTGTCGTAGACCAATGCACCCAGTTCCTCGAGCCCCAGCCACTGGGGCAGGTGCTGACCGCTGCTTTCGGGTTCGAGCCAGGGCAGCCCCTGACAAAGATCCAGCCGGCGCCACCGCCGCACGGCATCTGTGTCGGCGGCAGCCTCGGTCCCGCTCAGCAGGCAGCGCCCGGAATCGAAAGCCAGGGCGGGCGCATGGCCTTTCCCGTCGAACATACCGGAAACCGGCCCGGTCTCCGAGAGCTCGACGCGTCGTCCGATGGTGAAGCGTTCGAGGCCTTTGCGAACGGCTCGGCACTGAGCAACGGGAAGCACCAGGTCGACGCCGTTTTCACTCGACCGGGCCATCATGAACGAAACGACACGACCTTTCGGATCGCACCACGCCAGAGGCGACCAGACCCGGTCGGGGAGGCGATCGACGTCCACGGTGAACTGGGACTGGGCGTAGCTGCGGGCGTCGGGTCCGGTAATCGAAAAGGTCGCGAGATGATCCAGCAGAAATTGATTCGACATCACGAGTAAAATGGAGCGTCATGAGCGGTTACAATTCTACATCGTCAGGCACGAATCCAGATCAGCACACCGACGAAGCGACCCGCCAGGCGGCGCATCGCGATCACGCACCGGAAGAGGAGCCGGCGCCTGATCGGCCGCGGGAATTCGGCGGTCGCAAGAAGGGTCTCGAGCCTACCCGCTACGGCGACTGGGAAAAGGACGGTCGCTGCATCGATTTCTGACCTGGACTGATTTACCGGGAGAACCGAATCCATGGTGACGGACAACCGCCCCCTTTCACCGCACCTTCAGGTGTATCGCCCTCAGCTGACTTCCGTGATGTCGATTTCGCATCGCATCACGGGCCTGTTGCTGAGCCTCGGCATGGTCATGGTCACGGCCTGGGTCGTGGCCCTGGCGGCCGGCCCCGAGGCCTTCGCTTCGCTGAACGAACTTCTGGCCAGCCCGGTCGGCCTGGTCGCGCTGCTGCTGTGGACGCTGAGCCTGTTCTACCATCTGCTCAACGGCATTCGGCACCTGTTCTGGGACGCCGGTTGGATGCTCGATCTCAAGGGCGCTTATGCTTCGGGATGGGCCGTGCTCGTCCTGACCGTGATTCTGACCGCCATCGTTTGGGGAGGCCTGCTGTGAACGGACTTCGCAACCCGCTCGAACGAGCGCACAACCATGGTTCGGCCGGCGACGGTGTCGGCCACTGGTGGGCGCAGCGCTTTTCGGCCATCCTGCTGGTCGTGCTGACGGCCTGGCTGGTCTGGGCCCTGACCACACTGGTCGGCGCCGACCACGCGGCCGCCACGGCCTTTCTGGCGCACCCCTTTCATGCGGCGATGGCCATCCTGTTCGTGGCCACCGGCTTCTATCACGGGCAGCTCGGCCTGCAGGTGGTCATCGAGGACTACATCCACCACCGCGCCGCCGAGGTGATCCTGATGGTCACCATCAAGGCGCTGGCCATCTTCGGCGGCCTGCTGGCCGTACTCGCCATTCTCAAACTGGCTCTGGGAGTCTGAACTTGAGTAACTACGACATTACCCGGCACGAGTACGACGTGCTGGTCATCGGCGCGGGTGGCGCCGGCCTTCGCGCCACCATGGGCCTGGCCGCGACCGGCCTGAACACCGCCTGCATCACGAAGGTCTTCCCGACGCGCTCGCACACCGTCGCCGCGCAGGGCGGCATGAGTGCCGCGCTCGGCAACATGGGCGAGGACGACTGGCGCTGGCACATGTACGACACCGTCAAGGGGTCGGACTGGCTCGGCGACCAGGACGCCATCGAGTACATGTGCAAGAACGCCATGCAGGCGGTGATCGAGCTCGAACACTTCGGCGTGCCGTTCTCGCGCACGGAAGAGGGCAAGATCTACCAGCGCCCCTTCGGCGGCATGACCACGCACTTCGGCGAAGGCACCGCGCAGCGTACCGCCGCGGCCGCCGACCGGACGGGCCACGCGATCCTGCATACGCTCTACCAGCAGTCGCTCAAGCACGACGCGCAGTTCTTCATCGAGTATTTCGCCATCGACCTGCTGATGGACGACGACGGTGTCTGCCGCGGCGCCCTGGCCTGGGACCTGGGCACGGGCACGCTGCACGAGTTCCGCGCGCACGCCGTCATCCTGGCCACCGGCGGCTACGGCCGTTCCTACTTTTCCTGCACCTCGGCCCACACCTGCACGGGCGACGGCAACGGCATGGTGCTGCGCGCCGGCCTGCCGCTGCAGGACATGGAGTTCGTTCAGTTCCACCCCACCGGTATCTACGGCGCGGGCTGCCTGATCACCGAGGGCGTGCGCGGCGAGGGCGGCTACCTGACCAATTCCGAGGGCGAGCGTTTCATGGAGCGCTACGCGCCCAACGCCAAGGACCTGGCCTCGCGCGACGTCGTTTCACGCTCGATGACCATCGAGATCCGCGAAGGCCGCGGCGTGGGACCGAACAAGGACCACATCCATCTCAACCTGCAGCACCTCGGCGCCGACGTCATCCACGACCGGCTGCCGGGGATTGCCGAATCGGCCCGGATCTTCGCCGGCGTGGATGTCACCAAGGAGCCGATTCCCGTTTTGCCGACCGTGCACTACAACATGGGCGGCATTCCGACCAACTATCACGGCGAGGTCGTCACGCTCAAGGATGGTGATCCCGACAGCGTCGTTCAGGGCCTGTACGCCATCGGCGAGGCGGCCTGCGTGTCGGTGCACGGGGCCAATCGCCTCGGTTCCAATTCGCTGCTGGACCTGATCGTCTTCGGTCGGGCGGTCGCCAATCGCTGCGGTGAGACCATCAAGCCGGGGCAGTCGCACAAGCCGCTGCCCAAGGGCACGTTGGACGGCCTGGTCGACGAGTTCGACCGTCTGCGCCATGCCGACGGCGATGTCTCTACCGCCGAGATCCGCGGCGAGATGCAGCAGGTCATGCAGAACAACGCGGCCGTCTTCCGCACCGGCGAGACCCTCGAAGAGGGCTGCGGCAAGATCAACGAGGTCGCCGCCAAGTTCGAGCGCGTCAAGGTCAGCGACCGCGGCCTGGTCTGGAATTCCGACCTGGTCGAGACGCTCGAGTTGCGCAACCTGCTCGGCAACGCGGTGACCACCATGGTGGCGGCCGAGAACCGCACCGAAAGCCGCGGCGCGCATGCCCGCGAGGACTACAGCGACCGCGACGATGACAACTGGATGAAGCACACCCTCATCTGGATGGACGAGGCGAGCAAGACGAAGATCGACTTCCGGCCCGTGCACATGCACACGCTGACCGACGAAGCCGAAGTCATTCCGCCGAAGGCACGGACCTATTGATCATGGCTGAATTCAGACTCCCGAAGAACTCGCGCATTTCCAAGGGCAAGCACCACCCCGCGCCCGATGGCGCCAAGAACGTCAAGACATTCCGCGTCTACCGATGGGATCCGGACAGCGGTGAGAACCCTCGGGTCGATTCATACGATATCGACCTCGACGATTGCGGACCCATGGTTCTCGACGCGGTCATCAAGATCAAGAACGAGATCGATCCGACGCTGACCTTCCGCCGCTCCTGCCGCGAAGGCATCTGCGGATCCTGCGCGTTCAACATCGACGGCACCAATACGCTGGCCTGTACCAAGGGCATCGACGAGGTCAAGGGCGACGTCAAGATCTACCCGCTGCCGCACATGCCGGTGGTCAAGGACCTCGTACCGGATCTCACTCATTTCTACGCCCAGTACGCCTCGATCCGACCCTGGTTGCGCACGCAGAGCCCCGCGCCGCCGGACAAGGAGCGCCTGCAGTCGCCCGAGGACCGCAAGCACATCGACGGTCTCTACGAGTGCATCCTCTGCGCCTGCTGCTCGACCGCCTGTCCGAGTTACTGGTGGAGCGGCGAGCGCTACCTCGGCCCGGCGATCCTGCTGCAGGCCTATCGCTGGCTGGTGGACTCGCGCGACGAAGCCACGGGCGAACGCCTCGACGACCTCGAGGATCCGTTCCGCCTGTATCGCTGCCACACCATCATGAACTGCACCAAGACCTGCCCGAAAGGTCTCAATCCGGCGAAGGCGATTGCCGAGATCAAGAAGATGATGCTAGCTAGGCGGGGGCTCTAGCGAGTCGCCTCGAGGTTCACCGGGATGACAGCGCAAGAGCCCCCTGCGAAACTGCGCTGGCGCTGCCGGCGGGGCATGCAGGAGCTCGACGTGATGCTCGGAGGCTGGCTGGATGAATGCTGGCGCCATGCCGATCCAGGCTTGCGGCATTCTTTCGATCGTCTGCTGGAGATCGAGGACGACCGGCTCTGGGACTGGCTGCTGGGCCGCTCCGAGCCCGAACGGGGCCTGGAAGACATCGTCGAGGCCATTCGTGCCCGCCACTTCGGCCCGTCCCGGCGCTGACTGGCCTGTGGGACCGGCTCGCGGCGCGGCCGTGGTCGTGGCCGGGCTGAGCCTGCTCGCCTGCCTGGCCGCGTTCGCCAACGGATCGCCGTATTTCGTTCGCCTGGCTCTGGTATGTCTGGTTGCCGTGATCGGCGGCGCCGCCGTCCTGCGACTCCTGCGTCCGCGGGTCGGTCGCCTGTCGGTGACGGGTCGACGCGTCCGGCTCGACGGACCGGGCCGCCAGCCACGAACCGGGGAGGTGGTCGGCCTGCCTTTCGTGTCCCCCCTTTACGTCGGATTCCGCTGGCGTCCCGACGCAACGCGGCTGCCGCGCAGTGTCGGCCTGTTCAGGGAACAACTGAGCGAGTCGGATTTCCGGCGGCTCTGTGCCGAGCTGCGCCAGGGCGACGAGCCGTGAAGCGATTCCTGCGCGGACTTCGGCGCTGGCTGATTCGACTGGCCGTGCTCGGGATGCTCCTGCTCGTTGGCCTGACCCTCCCGCTGCGCTGGATCGATCCGGCCACTTCGGCCTTCATGACCCTCGACGAATGGCGCAACGATCGCGTCGTCCACCAGCAGTGGGTCGCCTACGAAGGCCTATCGGACCACCTCAAGCTGGCGGTCATCGCCTCCGAGGACCAGAAGTTCCCCCATCACTTCGGCTTCGACCTCGAGCAGATACGCCAGGCTGTCGACACCCGGCTGGACGGCGGGCGCCTGCGCGGTGCCAGCACCATCACCCAGCAACTTGCCCGCAATCTCTACCTCTGGCCGGGGCAGGACTGGCTACGAAAGGGGCTCGAAGCGGGGCTGACCGTGCCGCTGGAATTGTTCGTCCCCAAGCACCGGCTGCTCGAGATCTATCTCAACATCGCCGAGTTCGATACCGGCGTGTTCGGCGCCGAGGCCGCGTCGATGCGGTATTTCGGCAAGCCCGCGCGAGCACTCAGCCGCAAAGAGGCGGCGCTCCTCGCCGCGGTGCTGCCGGCGCCGAAACGTTTCGATGCCGACCGCCCGGACGACTTCCTGCGCCAGCGCCAGGAGTGGATCCTGGAGCAGATGGACAATCTGGGTTACGGCTGGATTCCGCGCGGCCCGAAAGCCGCCGATCACTGACTTCGACCCGGGTCGCGTACCGGGCGCGGCGGCTGGGCCACTTCCAGCAAGCGGGCGTGACCGAGACGGGCGAGCGCCAGCGCCAGCTCGGCACAGGACAGCGCGTCGGCCAGTGCGTCGTGCTGGCTGCGAGCGACCAGGCCGTGGCGACGGCAGGCGGCTTCCAGCGTCGACTCGTGCCCGTGGCCGTGTTGCGTCCCCGACATTCGAAGGCGCCGGCGGTGCCAGGCCAGGGTGTCGATGGTCGGTGCCGGCCAGGCCGTCCGGAGGCGTGAAGCCAGCGCGCGCTGCAGGAACGCCAGGTCGAGCGGTGCATGGTGAAAGACCGCGACGCGACCGTCCAGCGCCGCGAGCAGGGCCCGCAGGGCGACGTCGGGCGCCTGGGCATCGGCGAGATCGCAGTCGCGCAGCCCGTGCACGGTCGCCGAGTTGCCGACGGTTTCGCGTTCGCTCCGTGCCAGGCGATGATCCTGTGCACCGCCGAGGTCGATCGCGCCGGCATCGATGGGCAGCCATCCGATGCTGACGATCTCGTCCCTGTCCGGATCCAGGCCGGTCATTTCCAGGTCGATGGCCAGCAGGGGGGCGAGCTCGACGGGCAGGGCCGGTGAGGGCCAGTTGCCACCGACGTGGCGCCGGGCACGTTGCCAACGCCAGTAGCGCAGCGGATGGAGGAATGCCGCGTTCACAGCATGTAGTGCTGGGCCAGGGCGCGCTGGGCGGAGGTGACGATGCTGAAGGCCGAGCGCAGGTAGCGACGATGCAGGCTGGACAATTCGTCCGGGTCGACCAGGTTGTCGGGTTGCTGGCCGTTTTCCATCTGCCGGGCCTGGTGGCGCAATCGCACGCCGCCGATGAAGCGCAGGGCGTGAATGAGGTCATCGGCATCGCCGCTGCTGATCAGGCCGGCTTCGCCGGCGGCGCGGATTCGCTCCTCGCTGTGCACCGCGCCGAGGGCACCTTCGAGGGCGTGAACGCGGGCCAGGTCGACGATGGGGATGACGCCCCGCTTCTTGAGATTGAGGCCCTTGCTTCTCTCGCCGCCGCGCTCCTGCACGAACTGGCGGAACAGGCCGAGCGGCGGTCGGTGGGTCATCGATTCTGCGGCCAGGAAACGGCGAAAGATGTCGCTTTCCCGCGCCTGCTCGAGGACTTCCCGATGGAGCGATTCGGCCATCGCCGAATCGCCCCGCACGGCGCGCATGTCGAAGAAGATGCTGCAGTGCATGACCGACTTGGGTTCCGGTTCGCGCATCCAGGTATCGAAGCGCTTGCGCCAGGCCCGGCGCGACATCCGCCACTCGCCCTGCGCCATGACGCCGCCGGGGCAGAAGACATAGCCGCAGGCGTCCAGGCCGGTGCAGACGAATTCGGCCATGGCCCGAAAGTAGTCTGCGGCGGCATCGTCGGGTTCTTCGGCCAGCAGCAGGCCGTTGTCCTGGTCGCTGACCAGCCCTTGCTCGAGCCGGGCCTGGGAGCCGAAGGACAGCCAGGTCCAGGGCATCGGCGCGTCACCCAGGTCGCGCTCGGCCAGTTCCAGCAGGCGACCCGTGCAGGCGTCGGTGATGCGCGAGGCCATGCGACCGACTTCCGTGACGCCGCTGCCGGCCCGCGCCAGGCCGGCGAGCAGGCCCGGACCGCGCCGGGCGAGATGCGCGACGGCGTCCGCATCGTCGGCCCGCGCGATGTCGCGAACCAGGCGCAGGGGGTCGGGTGCCTGCAGCTGCATCAGGTCGCCGGAGCTGACCACGGCGACCAGTCGATCCCCGGCATCGAGGACCGGCAGGTGGTGCACGCCCAGGCGCATCATCTCCACCAAGGCCTCCGAGGCCGGTGCCGAGTCGCGTATGGGCGACGGATCCGGTGTCATGATCCGGGCGACGTCCGTGTCGGCAGGAAGGTCCCGGGCCAGAACACGGTTGCGCAGGTCGCGGTCGGTGACGATACCGAGCAGCCGGCCGTCGGAAACCACGGGCAGGCAACTGATGCGGTGTTCGGCCATCAGCCGGGCGCATTCTCCGATGGAACGCTCCGGGCCGGTGGTGACGGGCGGGCGCAGGCCGAGATGGGTTAGCGAATCGCCTGCCGTGGACTCGGCACCGCTTGCTAATCGCGCCGCTGGACGAGCCGCCAGGAAACGGGAAACGACATCCTGTTCGGCGACGAGCCGGTCGACGTGTGGCTGACCGAGTTCCCAAATGAGGCAGTCCTCGACTGCCCGGACCGAGTAATGCTCGACGGGCGGATCGAAAACGATCCGGTGTCCGAACAGCTCGCCTTCCCCGCGGTGCTCGAGCGAGTCGCCGCTTGCGTCGAGCAGTTCGACCGCGCCCTTGCGCACGATGAACAGGCCCGATCCGCCGGGCGGATCGAACGAGGCGATCCGGTCGCCGGCGCGAAAGTACCGGATGATCAGCAACCCGGCCAGTCGGCCGACGAGATCCGGCGACAGGGCGTCGAATGGAACGACCTGCGAGAGGAACTCTGCAATGTCCTTGGGCGCCGGGCTCATGGCGTCATTATCTCCATGACCGCATGGAAAAAAAGAGGCCGGCAGCGGAGGCTGCCGGCCAAGGGGACCCTTCCGGAGGAAGAAGGATCATCGGGGGAGAGCCGGGGATCAGTGGTCGTGCGCCGCGGCGGCACCGCGCGGCACGCGGATATCCTCGACCAGGTCGCGGATATCGGCCGGCGGCGGGGCCGTGAGCTTGCTGACCACGGTCGCCACGATCACGTTGAGGATCATGCCGACCACGCCGATGCCTTCCGGCGATATGCCGAACAACCAGTTCTCCGGTACGTTCTCGGCCAGGGGCGTGATGAAGATGCCCTTGAAGTAGAGGATGTAGCCGAAGGTGAACAGCAGGCCGGTCAGCATCCCGGCGATGGCGCCTTCGCGATTGATGCGCGTGGAAAAGATGCCCATGATGATGGCCGGGAACAGCGACGCGGCCGCCAGTCCGAAGGCGAATGCCACCACCTGGGCCACGAAGCCCGGCGGGTTGTAGCCCAGGTAGCCGGCGATGAGAATGGCGACCGCCGCCGCGATTCGCCCGGTCAGCAACTCCCCGCGCTCGCTCATGTCGGGTTTGAAAATTCCTTTCACGAGGTCGTGCGACACGGCCGAGGAGATCACCAGCAGCAACCCGGCCGCGGTCGAAAGGGCAGCCGCGATGCCGCCCGCGGCGATCAGGGCGATGACCCAGTTCGGCAGGTTGGCGATTTCCGGGTTGGCCAGCACCATGATGTCGCGGTCGACGGTCAGTTCATTGCCTTCCCAGCCGCGCGACTCGGCCACCGGCGAGAACTGCTCGTTGGCGTCGTTGTAGTACTGGATCCGGCCGTCGCCGTTCTTGTCTTCGAAGCCCAGCAGGCCCGTCTCTTCCCAGGTGCGGAACCAGTTGGGCCGTTCCTCGTAGGCCAGCGGCTGCGTTTCCTCACTGGTGCCGCCGGGCCAGATCGTCTCGATCAG
>JAASTB010000052.1 GCA_021767625.1 Wenzhouxiangella sp. | reverse complement strand
GACGATGCGATCACCGTCCGGGCCGCTGAGCCAGCCGGCGATCGTGGCCGGCTCGCGCACGCACAGGCTGCCGATGACGACGCGCGCGGCGCCGACATCGATGCGGCGCTGAAAATCCTCATGCGAGCGAACGCCGCCGCCGGTCTGGATGTCGGCGTCGACCTCGTGGCAGAGCTGCTCGATGGCGTCGAGATTGGCGGTGCCGCCGTCGCGGGCGCTGTCGAGATCGACGATGTGAATCAGCGACGCGCCGGCGTCGGCGTAACGCTTCGCGACCACCAGCGCGTCGTCGTCGTAGCGCGTCTCACGCGCATAGTCGCCCTGCTGCAGCCGCACCACGCGCCCGCCGCGCAGGTCGATGGCCGGAATCAATAGCATGTTGCGGCCCCGCTCAAAAAAATGACTGGAACCACCGAAGACACTGAATACACCGAAGGAAAAGCAGATACGGCCAGAGGCGGATATCGGTTTTCCCTTCCAGGGCGGGGTTTCCAGCTATTGGTGCTTTCCATTTTCGGTGTATTCGGTGTCTTCGGTGGTTCCATGGTTTTCAACATCCAAGAAAGTTTTGCAGGACTCGCGCGCCGGCACCGGCGGACTTTTCGGGGTGGAACTGGCAGGCGGCGAAGTTTTCGTGGCGCACGACGGCGGCGAAGCGTTGGCCGTGTTCGCTGACCGCCACGGCGTGGTCGACCGGCGCGGCGTAGCCGTGGACGAAGTAGAACCATTCGCTGCCGTCGAGGCCGGCGGCGAGCGGATCGTCGGCGATCCATTCGAGCTGGTTCCAGCCCATGTGCGGCAGCCTGAGGTCATCGCCGACCTGAAGCTTGCGCACCCGGCCGGGGATCAGGCCGAGGCAGTCGACGGCGCCCTCCTCGGAGGACTCGAACATCAGCTGCAGGCCTAGGCAGATGCCCAGCACCGGCTGGCTCAGGCCCCGGATCACGTCGACCAGCCCGGCCTCGCGCAGGGCGTTCATCGCCCAGGCCGCCGCACCCACGCCGGGCAGGATGACCTTTTCGGCCGAGCGGATGACCTCGGCGTCTTTCGTCAGCACCGACTCGACACCGAGGCGATGCAGGGCGTGCTGGACGGAGCCGAGGTTGGCGCCGCCGGAGTTGATCACCGCGATGGTCATCTTCGGGCTCCCGTAATGGCACTCACGCAGAGCCGCAGAGGAGCGGAGTACGCAGAGGAAAAGAGAGAAAGGGACGCAAGTATTCGTTCGTCCAGGCTCTTGCTTGCGCCCGGAAAAGCGACTGGCCTCGTCAACAAATGGTTCTCTTGTTTTCTCTGCGAACTCTGCCCCTCTGCGACTCCGCGTGCGCCAAAAGGACCAACCCCCAAAACCATCACAAGACCCCCTTGGTCGACGGAGTGCCGGAGCCCGTGCGGGCCAGGGCCGGGCGCAGGGCGCGGCCGACGCCCTTGAAGCAGGCTTCGACCATGTGGTGGGTGTTCTCGCCGGTGACTTTCACGTGGATGGCGCAGCGCAGGGCCTGGGACAGGGAGGCGAAGAAGTGTTCGACCATTTCGGTGTGCAGCCCGCCGACGGACTCGCGCGGGAAGTCGGCTTCGAAGACGATGGCCGGGCGGCCGGACAGGTCGATCGCCACCTGCGCCAGCGACTCGTCCATGGGCAGCAGGAAGCCGTAGCGGCCGATGCCGCTGCGGTCGCCCAGTGCCCGGTCCAGGGCGCCGCCGAGGGCGAGTGCGCAGTCCTCGACGGTGTGGTGTTCGTCGACTTCGAGGTCGCCCTTGCAGCGCAGGTCCAGGGCGAAGCCGCCGTGCGCGGCGACCTGCTCGAGCATGTGGTCGAAGAAGCCGATGCCGGTGTCGATGGCGACCGGCCCGATTGCGTCCAGGTCGACCTTCACGGCGATATCGGTCTCGCGGGTCTGACGGCGGACCTCGCCGGTGCGGGCGGTGCCGAGCAGGGCGCGGGCGACGCCCGGCCAGTCCAGGCCGTCGGTCCCGATGCGGTAGCCGGGCAGGCCCATGTTGTCGGCCAGTTCCAGGTCGGTCTGCCGGTCGCCGATCACCGCGGATCGCTGCCGGTCGAGCTGCGGGTCGCGCAGGTAGTCGAGCAGCATGCCGATGCCCGGCTTGCGCGTGGGTGCGTTGTCTTCGGGCAGGGTCGGGTCGATGTGCAGGGCGTCGAATTCGATGCCCTGGCTTTCGAGGATCTGCAGCAGCAGGTTCTGCGGTCCGCGAAAGTCGGATTCCGGAAAGGCGTCGGTGCCCAGGCCGTCCTGGTTGCTGACCATCACGAAGCGAAAGCCGGCGTCTTTGAGCTTCAACAGCGCCGGAATCACGCCCGGCATCAGGCGGAACTTGTCGAAGGAATCGACCTGCTCGTCTTCCGGCTCGGCGATCAGGCAACCGTCGCGGTCGATGAAGAGTACTTTTTTCATGCTTGCCACTTTTGCAGGAATTCGATGAATGCGGTGTTTTCCTCGGGCGTGCCGAGCGTGATACGCACGCAGTCGGCCAGCCCCGGCTGGGCGGACTGGTCGCGCAGGCGGATGCCGGCCGCGGCCGCATCGCGCACCAGGGCCGGGCCGTCGGCGGCGCGGACCAGCACGAAATTGGCTTCGCCCGGCCAGACTTTGCGGATGGATTCGTGGCCTTCCAGGGCCGTGACGAGGCGCCGCTTGTCGTCCATCAACAGGTCGATCTGCTCGCGCCGCGCCGCCACCGCTTCGGGCTCGAGCGTCGCTTCGGCGGCGGCCACGGCCGGCGTCGGCAGCGGGTAGGGCGGGATGATGCGCCGGAGCAGGTCGACGACCTCGGGATGGGCGATCAGCGCGCCCAGGCGGCAACCGGCCAGGCCGAAGGCCTTCGACAGGGTGCGCAGCACGACCAGGTTGGGCTGCTGTGCCACGCGCGAGGCCAGGGACTGCCGGTCGGAAAACTCGATGTAGGCCTCGTCGATCACGACCAGGCCTTCGCCGCTTCGCCGGCGGGCGAGGTCGAGCACGGTTTCGGCCGCCAGGCCGTCGCCGGTCGGGTTGTTGGGCGAGCACAGGAAGAGCAGCTTGGCCTCTCCGGCGGCGGCCAGGCCCTCGAGGTCCGGTTCGAAGCCGTCTTCACTTTCGCGCAGCGGCACCTCGACGAGCTCCGCGCCCTGGATGCGCGCTGACAGCGCGTACATGCCGAAGCAGGGCGGGCAGGTGACGACCCGATCGGCGCCGGGCCGCACGAAGGCGCGCGTCAGCAGGTCGATGCCCTCGTCGCTGCCGCGGGTCAGCAGCAGGTTCTCGACGGCGATGCCGTAGTGGGCGGCCAGCTTGCCTTTGAGCGAAGCCGGTTGCGGTTCGGGGTAGCGGTTGAGGCCGAGGCCGCCGTCGCCTTCGGGAGGCCAGGGGTTTTCGTTGGCGTTGAGCAGGATGCCGGCGCTGTCGGCGAGCGCGCGCGCCGAAGCATAAGGCGCCAGGGCCCGGATTTCCGGCCTTGCCAGGTCGGCGATGCTCATTGCGGGCCCTCCCCGAGCCGGTCGAGGCGAAGCTGGATGGCCAGGCGGTGGGCGTCGAGGCCCTCGTGCGCGGCCAGGCGCGCGCCGTCGGGGCCGAGATTCCGAAGGCCCTCGGGGGTGGCTTCCTGCACCGTCATGCGGCGCATGAAGTCGGTCAGCGATAGGCCGGCGTAAGACCGAGCCCAGCCGCCGGTCGGCAGCACGTGGTTGGTGCCGGAGATGTAGTCGCCCAGGGCCTCGGGCGTGTAGTGGCCGAGGAAGACCGAGCCGGCGCTGGTAATGCCATCGCACAGCGCGCGGGCGTCGTTCGTGGCGATGATGAGGTGTTCCGGCGCATAGTCGTTGGCCACGCGCACCGCCTCATCGATTCGCTCGACGGCAATGATGGCGCCGTGCTCGAGCGCCCGGCGGGCCGTTGCGGCGCGCGGCAGCTCGGCGGTGAGTCGCTCCAGCGAAAAGACGACTGCCCGCGCGAGCTCGTCGGCGTCGGTCACCAGAAAGACCTGCGAGTCGGGGCCGTGCTCGGCCTGGCTGAGAAGGTCCATGGCCACGAAATCGGGATCGGCCGTGGCGTCGGCGATGACCATGACTTCCGAGGGCCCGGCCGGCAGGTCCATGGCGGCACCCGCGGGATCCTGTGCGGCCTGGCGCTTGGCCTCGGCGACGAAGCGGTTGCCGGGGCCGAACACGCGCACGACCTTCGGGACCGATTCGGTGCCGTAGGCCATGGCGGCCACGGCCTGGGCGCCGCCGGCGACCAGCACGGTGTCGATCTCGAGGCGGTGGGCGATGTAGCGCACGGCCGCGTCGGCGCGTCCGTCGCTGCCCGGCGGGGTGGCCAGGACGATTCGCCGGCAGCCGGCCAGTCGGGCCGGCACACCCAGCATCACGGCCGTCGACGGCAACGGCGCGGTGCCGGCCGGTACGTACAGGCCGACCGGGTCGAGCGCGCGCCAGCGCGCCTGGCAGGCCACGCCGGGTGCGGTTTCGATTTCGTAGTCGCCCGGGCGCGCTGCTTCGTGGAAGCGGGTGACCGTCTCGATGGCGGTGTCGATGGCGGCGACGAGCGCGTCGTCGAGTTCGTCTCTGGCCGAAGCCAGGTCGTCGGCGCCGGCCAGCAGGGCGGCGGGTTCACGTCCGTCGAAGCGGCGGCCGTAGTCGCGCACCGCCCGATCCCCTTCGCGGCGAACCGTGTCGATGATGTCGGCCACGGCGGACCGCAATTCCTCGGTGGTCTCCAGCGCGGGCCGGGCGAGCAGGTTTTCGCGCTCGTCGGGCCCGAGCGCGCTCCAGGCGACGATTTTCATGCTCATGCCAGCATCTTCTCCACGGGCAGCACCAGCACGGCCGAGGCGCCGGCGTCCTTGAGTTCCTCGAGGTGTTCCCAGAACACCTGCTCGGTGCATACGGCGTGTACGGCCACCTTGTCGTCCTGGCCTTCCAGCGGCAGGATCGTGGGCGACTCGGCGCCGGGCAGGATCGCGGCGATCTCGGCCAGGCGCGAGCGCGGCGCGTGCAGCATCACGTACTTGGTCTCGGCGGCCTGCTGAACGCCCTGGATGCGGGTGAGCAGCTTGTCGAGCAGCTGTTCGCCCTCGGCGTCGAGCCGCTGCGGGCAGCGGTAGAGGGCCGCCTGGCTGCTCATCACCGGCTCGATCGCCTTGAGGTGGTTTGCTCTCAGGGTGGTGCCGGTCGAGACCAGGTCGACGATGGCGTCGGCCGTGCCCAGGCTGGGCGCGATCTCGACGGCGCCGTTGAGCATCACGATGTCGGCGTCCACCCCGTTGTCCTCGAGGAAGCGGCGGGTGAGCTGCGGATAGCTGGTCGCCAGGCGCTTGCCGGCCAGGTCGGCAATGGACCTTGCCTTCGAGGCCTCGGGTACGGCCAGCTTGAGCTGGCAGTGACCGAAGTCGAGCTTGCCGAGGCTGTCGAGGCGAACCTCCGGCCGGCGCTGGCGCACTTCCAGGAGTTTCTCCTCGGCGACGTTCTCGCCCACGATGCCGAGCTGGCATACGCCCTCGACGAGCAGGCGGGGAATGTCGTCGTCGCGCACCAGCAGCAGGTCCACGGGCAGGTTGCGGCCGTACCAGAACAACTTGTCCTTGCTGCGCGCGAAATGCAGGCCCGAGCGCTCGAGCAGGTTGAGCGACTTGTCGGCCAGGCGGCCGGATTTCTGAATGGCGATTTGGATGCGGTTCATTGGCTTCGATGATGTTGGGTGCTGATTGGGTTTCACGCAGAGCCGCGGAGGGGCAGAGTTCGCAGAGGAAGAAATACGACCTGAAGTGGAATCGCAGCGGGCGTTGTCGGGTTGTCGACGGCAATCAATGGACTGTCCTGATCATCACTAATGCTGTTTCTCTGCGTCCTCAGCTCCTCTGCGGCTCCGCGTGAGGCCGACAAGCTGCGATCAACCCGCACTGCGTCATTCATCACGACCATCCTTCAAGCGCTCCAGGGCCATGCGATAGCCGCCGTTGCCGTGTTCGAGGTAGCGCGCAACGCGGCCGATGGTGGTGACGCTCACTCCGGTGATGTCGTGGATCTCGCGGTAGGGCTTGCCCTGGTCGAGGTAGCGCACGACGCGCCAGCGGTCGACCATGGCTTCCAGTTCGGCCGGCGTGGTCAGGTCCTTGAGCAGGGCGCGCATCTCTTCGGCCGTTTTCATGGCCAGCAGGGCCTCGGCCAGGCTGGATCGGGCGGCGCGGTTGGCCTGCATGTGTTGCGGGTCGTGGTGTTTCATGGCGGTCTAATGTAATAACGCGTTAGTACATTAACACGGCCATGTGAAATTGCCAACGGGCGAGCCGTTCACAAGTCGGGGTCGGCGGGTTGGTCGGTTGGCGGCGCCTTCGCCGGGGCGTTGCCGCTCAGCCGCGGCCGTAGCCGCCCGGGTCCCGGCGATAGGGCGGACGCTGGTAGTCGCGCAGCTTGCGGCTGCGGCAGGTCGCCAGGTGGCGGTCGCGTTCTTCGACGCGCTGGTAGATGCGTCGCGGTGCGGTGCGCAGGGCCCAGCGGTAGTGGACTTCCCAGTCCAGCGTCCAGTGCTGGCCGGTGAACCCGCAGACCATCTCGCGCGCTTCCTGGGCCTGGCGCATGGACTCGTTGGCATACCAGTAGGCCAGGCGGTGCTGGGGATGCTTGAGCCGGAAGTGGTGGCTCGGCGGGGGCCAGGCGCGCTGTCCCTGCGGCTCGTGGGCGACGCCGCTGGAGATCCCGAGCACGGAGAGCATCAGGAATGCAAGAAAGTAGCCCAACACGGATGCCGAGGTTCTGCGCTTCATGGCGTCATTATGCGCCAGCGTACTGAACGGGTTCTGAATCCCGTCAGCCGGCCGGCGGCGTGGGTTCCACTCGCGACGGGCGCCGCCAGCGGGCCCGGAGCGTGATCCAGAGAACGCCCGCCAGCACCATGCCGCCGCCGGTGAGCAAACGCGGACCGGGTCGGTCGCCCCAGAACAGAATGCCGAGCACCACGGCCAGGATCGGCACCAGCAGCAGGTAGGGCGTGATCCGGTTGACCTCGTGGCGCTGGATGAGCCAGTAGAAGCCGCCGTGCCCGATGATCGAGGCGGCGATTGCCGAATAGGCCACCGCCAGCCACGCGTCGGGCCGCTCCGCGGTCAGCTCGAAGACTTGCGAGGGCGTCTCCAGCCAGGCGGCCAGCAGGCCCAGCGGCACGAGCGACAGCAGGGCATTCCAGGCCTGGAAACTGAATACACCGATACCTTTGAGGCGCCGCATCAGGATGGTGCCGGTCGCCAGGGACAGCGCCGAGAGCATCACCAGTGCAACCACGTCGAGCTGGGCCAGCACGAGTGGGTCCAGGCCCATGACGAGCACGCCGCCGAAGGCGATCAGGATGCCGCTGGTGGTGCGCCAGCCGATCCGCTCGCCCAGCAGCAGCACCGCCATCAACGTCGATAGCGGCACGTAGATCTGCATGAGTAGCGCGATAGAGGAGACATCCTCCGAGCGGCCGAGCGCAAGAAAGACCAGCCCGAAGTGAATGGCCCCCATCGTCCAGCAGCAGGCCAGCAGTGTCGCCCACTGATCGCGGGCGGGCACGCGCAGGAAGGGCAGGAGCAATACAAGCACCAGGCCGAAGCGCACGACGGTGAACGTCACCGGCTCGAAGACCCGCACCGCCCAGGCCGCGGCGATGAAGTTGCCCGCCCAGAGCAGGCAGATGAACAGCAGGAACAGGAAATGGGAGGCGGGCATGGCGGTGGCTGCGGCGCGTTGGCGGCCCATTGTGCCCGATCCGGCCGGCCGGAATGCCCCCCGATGGACGCTGGATGTCAGGCAGTGGACGAAAACTGTCACTTCCTGGGCAAAAACTGGCCAAAAACGGGCCATCGAACCCCAAAACAGCCGGATTTCGAACTTTGGCACGGGACCTGCATTTATGTCTGCGAACGGCAAAACTGACGAAAGGTGCCACCCATGAACGACAACATTCGAGCCGCAGAACAGGACCAGGACGTTCAGCTGTCCGCCCACGGTGACGAAAACGGATTCGACAACCTGCTCGCCGACGAAGTCGTCGTCGAGTGGCTCGTACAGCTCGAGCAGGAACAGAACCTGCGCGCTGTCGCCGGCTGAGTATCTCGCCGGCGCCCTGACCAGAATTCGGGAAGGGGAACCCGCGGTGCATTTCGATGCACCTGTCTGACCGGCCAGCAACACCGGCCGGATGCCGACGCCCGCCTTCACGGCGGGCGTTTGCTTGTCTGCTAGTCTCGCAGCGATGGAACTACTGATATCGCTTGCCTGCTGCGCCCTCGTGATGACCGGCCTGTGGTTGTGGCAGCTTCGGTCGAAGCGCGCCGACTGGGTCGATGCCGCATGGGCCGTCCTGATCGGCCTGCAGGCCATCGGTTTTGCCGTCGTCGGCGACGGCGCCGTCGAGAAGAAACTGCTCGGCGCCCTGCTCGCGGTGACCTGGTCGAGCCGGCTGGCCGCCCACCTCATCCAGCGCCTGTCCGGGCACGAGGGTGAGGACGGTCGCTACCAGGCCATGCGGGAGCACTTCGGCGCCAAGGCCAATCCTTTCTTTTTCTTCTTCTTCATGATCCAGGCGCTGGTCGCCTGGTTGTTCGCGCTGCCCGCCTGGGTGGTCGTCAACGATCCCTCCGCCGCTGTCGACGCCTGGCTGATTGCCGGCGTGGCGATCTGGTTCATCAGCCTGGCGGGCGAGTCGCTGGCCGACCGCCAGCTCACCGCCTTCAAGGCCGACCCGGCGAACAAGGGCAAGGTCTGCCGTGTCGGGCTCTGGCGCTATTCGCGGCACCCCAACTATTTCTTCGAGTGGCTGCACTGGTTCAGCTATCCGCTGGTAGCCGTCGGCGCACCGAACCAGTGGGTGGCCTGGCTGGGGCCGGTCGTGATGCTGGTCTTCCTCTATCGAGTCTCCGGCATTCCCTACACCGAGAAGCAGTCGCTGAAATCGCGCGGCGACGCCTATCGCGAGTACCAGCGTACGACCTCGCCGTTTATTCCCTGGCCGCCTAAAACATAGGTTTCAGGTTTCAGGTTTCAGGTTTCAGGTTTCAAGTTTCAGGTTTCAGGTTTCAGGTTTCAGGGTTCCGGGGCTGGCGGAATTAGTGCCTGTCCGATGTAGTTGGTGTCCGTGCCGAACCAGATGCTGTTGGTCTTCGGGTCGAAGACCATGTGGCGGACCGTGCCGCCGCCGCTGGGGACGTCGCCCATGGCGAAGAAGCGCTCGGTCGCCGGGTTGAAGCCGACGAAGCGGTTGGGGTCCTGCCAGGTTTCCACGAACCAGATGCGGCCGCGGTCGTCGGCGGCCACCGCATAGGCCCCGGACTTGTCGGCGCCGGGCATGCGCCACTCCGTGAAGGCTTCCGTGTCGGGATCGTAGTGGCCCAGGTAGCCCCTGGCGTAGTCGCCGTAGAAAACGCCGCGATCGGTATGGGCCAGCCGGCGCGGACGGGCGTCCTCGCGCGGCAGTTCGATCTCGGTCAGTTCGAAGGTTTCGGCATCCACCCGGGCGAGCTTGTTGGTTCCGAAAAGCGCGACCCAGGCGTTGTCGTTCTCGTCGAGCTTGATGCCGTAGGGCCGTGAGCGCGGCTGGGAGACGCCGACCAGCTCGATCTCGCCGGTTTCGCGGTCGTAGCGTCCGATCTGGTTGCCCCACTGGACGGTGAACCAGATGCGGCCCTGTGAGTCCTCGATCAGGGTGTGCGGGTCCTGCGCCCGGTCTTCCGGCGTCGGCACCTTGTGGATTTCGCCGGATTCGGGATCGAGACGGCCGAGATGCGCGGCCTTGTTGCCCGAATACCAGACCTCCTGGTCGTCGGTAACGATGACGTTGTGCGGGCCGGCGCCGTCGGCCAGGTCGAAGCGCTCGAACGCCTCGCCTTCGGGATCGAAAACGGCCACATAGTCGCCGGCCTGACCGACGAACCAGATCCGCCCGTCGGCGGCCACGTCGGGATCACGCGGGCGGGTGTTTTCCCAGGGCACCTGCCACTCGCGAACCTCGATTCCGGTCGTGGCGGCATCGTTTTCCTGTGCGAGGGCGGGGAGGACGGCGAGGACGCTCGCCACAGCGGTCATGATCTTGCGCATGGTGCACCTCGATCGGTTGACGAGTCGCCGATTCTAGCGCGGGGCGGCGGGGGTGCGCTTTGGCGAACTGGTTTGTT
>JAASTB010000051.1 GCA_021767625.1 Wenzhouxiangella sp. | reverse complement strand
TCGGCGTGCGCCTGCAGGGTCAGGACCACGCTGTTGAAGGCGCCGTCCATGTCGAAGGCCCGGCCGAGCGCGCGACGGTTCATCCACAGCACGCCGAATCGCTCGTAGTCGGGGATCAGGTCGGCGGGCCCGAGCTGGTAGATGTACTCCGGCGAGAGCACGATCCCGCTGACGGTCAGGGTCTCGAGCCGGCCGTTGATGATCGCGCGCAGCCGGTCCCCGGCGCGCAGGCCGTGCGCTTCGGCGAAGGGCTCGCTGACGGCCACGCTGTCGGCACGGCCGGACTCCGGCAGCCGGCCCTCGCGCAGGTGCAGGCTGTTGATCGGCGGCTGCTCGCCGTCGGGAATGCTGATCAGATGCCCGCTGACCGGGTCGTCGAAACCGGCGATCTCGAGGCGCACCGGCGCGACGACGCGCGTGTGGACCCGGTTGACGCCGTCGATCGCGGCGATCTTGCCGGCCAGGTATTCCGGCGCACGCTTGAGCTGGGCGAACACCTCGGCGAAATCGTGGTCGCGGTAGAACGCCCGCTGGCCATAGCTGATCGCATCGAGCGAGGTCACGGCAATCACCAGGGTCATGACGCCGGCGGCAATGACCACGGCAATCGCCGCCACCTGACCTTTCATGCCCGAGAGGTCGCGCAGTAGCTTGTGGTCGAGCGCGAGCATCACGCTACCAGCTCAGGGTCGCCGGCGCGGCGCGCTCGACGTTGCGGTCGATGTCGTCGATGAGGCCGTCGCGCAGGCGCACGACGCGGTCGGCCATGCGCGCGATCACCGCGTTATGAGTGATCACGACGGTGGTGGTGCCGATCTCCCGGTTGACCTGTTCGATGACCTCGAGCACCCGGATGCCGGTCTTCGAGTCGAGCGCACCGGTGGGTTCGTCGCACATCAACACGGCCGGACGCTTGGCCACCGCCCGGGCGATGGCCACGCGCTGCTGCTCGCCGCCGGACAGCTGCGAGGGGAAGTGATCGGCGCGGTCTTCCAGACCGACCAGGCGCAGCGCCTCGATCGGCGCCATCGGCTCGCGCGCGATATCGGTGACCACGGCGACGTTCTCCAGCGCGGTCAGGCTGGGAATCATGTTGTAGAACTGGAAGACGAAGCCGACGTGCTCGCGTCGGAAACGAGTCAACTCACGCTCGCCGCCGTCGCCGAGCAGTTCGCCCCGGTAGCGAATCGTGCCCTCGGTGGGCGCGTCGAGTCCGCCCAGGATGTTGAGCAGGGTGGACTTGCCCGAACCGGAAGCGCCGAGCATGACGACCAGCTCGCCGGCGTATAGGTCCAGGTCGACGCCGCGAAGGGCGTGGATGGCCACCTCGCCCATGTGGTACACCCGGGTCAGTCCCCGGGCCTCGAAGACCACCGATCGATCGCTGTCCGTTCGCTCCATCGAGTCTCCCCGTGATCGAGGAATCCAGAATAGGCCAGGCTTGCCCAAGCTGCATGACCTCGATCAAGTGTTCCACTAAAATGAAGACATGCTCAAGTCCTTCACCACCCGCTTCCTGCAACTGGCACTCGATCGCGAGGCCCTGCGCTTCGGCAACTTCACGCTGAAGTCCGGGCGCGAGAGCCCGTACTTCTTCAACGCCGGCGAGTTCAGCACCGGCGCGGCGATCGACACGCTCTCACGCTGCTACGCCGAGGCCATCGTCGATTCCGGCGTCGAATTCGACATGCTCTTCGGGCCGGCCTACAAGGGCATCCCGCTGGCCACGGCCGTGGCGCTGAGCCTGTCGCGCGATCACGGCATCGACGTGCCTTTCGCCTACAACCGCAAGGAGGCCAAACGCCACGGCGAAGGCGGGGTCCTGGTGGGTGCCCCGCTGGCCGGTCGGGTACTGATCGTCGACGACGTGATCTCGGCCGGAACCTCGATCGGCGAGGCGCTGGACATCATCGCCGACGCCGGCGCCACTGCGACCGGCGTGGCCATCGCCCTCGACCGCCAGGAGCGCGGCACCGAGGACGAACGTTCGGCGGTGCAGGTTGTCGAATCGCGTGGATTGCAGGTGGTGTCGATCGCCAGCCTGCAGGACCTGATCGACTGGCTGGCGTCCCACGACCGCCCGCCGGCGAGTCTCGATGCCGTGATAGGCTACCAACAACGCTACGGCGCGTGATTTTTCCAATGCTGCGCAAGATTCTGCTGCTCTTCCTGCCGCTCGCCCTGGCCGCGTCCGCGGCCCAGGCCCAGTCCGTTTATCGCTGGGTCGACGACGAGGGCGAAACGCACTACGGCCAGACCGTTCCCCCCGAGTTCAAGGACTACGGCTACGTGCGCCTGGGCCCCGACGGTACCGTGCGCGAGCGCGTGGAGCCGGCATTGAGCCCGGAGGAAATCGTCGAGCGGCGGCGTCAACGTGCCGAGCAGGCCAGGCAGGAGGCGGCCGAGCGCAGCCAGGAAGCCCGCGACCGGATGCTGCTGGCCACTTATAGCAGCGAGGAAGACCTGCGCGAGGCCCTGGACATGCAGCTCGCCGGCATCGAAAGCCAGCGCGCCTCCACCCGCATGGCCCTGGACCTGGTCGAGAACCGTTTCGAAAGCCTGGTCGGCCGCGCCGCCGAGCTCAACCGCCAGGGGCGGGACGTGCCGGACCGTCTGCAGACCGACATCGACGAGACCCGCGCCGAACTGCGCGGCCTGCGCGGCGATCTCGAGCGTCTCGAGGAGCGCGAGCAGGAAGCCCGCGACCGCTTCGCCGCCAATCTCGAGCGCTACCGCGACCTGACCGCGCCGCGCGAAGAGGACGGCTGAGGCCACCGCGGTGTACTACACGCGCTGTCCGGCCTGCCAGGCGGTCTACGAACTACCGGCCCGCCTGCTCGCCGAGGCCGCCGGCGTGGTCCGCTGCGGCAACTGCGGCAAGACCTTCAACAGCCTCTCGCAACTCTTCGAGCAACACCCCGATGCCGCCGACGAAGCGCTGCGCGGCACCGGCATGCCGCCGATGCTCGAGCATCCCGACATGGTGCAGGCCGAACTGCCGGTGGAGTACTTCGACGAGCCCGAAGACGACAGCGAGGAGACCGGCCCGATCGAGCCGCTGCCCGGCTTCGAGAACGACAGCCCCGAAAGCGAAGGCCGCCGGTGGCTCTGGCCGGCGATCAGCGGGGCCCTGATCGTGTTGCTGCTGGTTCAACTGTGGGCGCTCTGGCAGACGCCGGGCTCGCCGGTGGCGCGCTGGCTGGGCGGCTCCGGACAGCTCGACACCGGCCTCGACCCGAACGAGGCCATCCAGATCGTCTCGCGCGACCTGCATCCCCACCCCAGCCTGGACGACGCGGTCGTCATCAGCGCCAGCCTGCGCAACCAGGCCGACAGTTCCGTACCCTTCCCGATCATCGAGGTGCGGTTCTTCGATGCCAGCCAGCAGGTGCTCGGCGTCCGGCGCCTGCGGCCGGAAGAGTACATTCGCGACCCGGACGTCGTCGAGCGCGGCCTGCCCGCGGGGGTCGTCATGCCCATCCTGCTGGAGTTCGTGGTCGGGACGGGCCAGCCGGCCGGTTTCCAGATGCGTTTCCACTAATAGAACCCATCCCAGTTGTGCTAAGGTTTGCGGTTCGCCGCAATGGCCGATCATTCCAAGCCTGTCGAGGGACTCGAAGCTTGTCCGATAAGCAGCCAGACCAGGGCCCGTGCCTGCATGAATTCGTGCGCTGCGTCGTCCGCCAGTACCTGGACGACATGGGCGACACACCGCCCGACAACCTGCACGGCCTGATCATGGGCGAAGCCGAGCGCGCGCTGGTCGAAACCGTGCTCGAGCACACCGGCGGCAACCAGTCGAAGGCCGCCGACATCCTCGGCATCACCCGCACCACCCTGCGCAACCGCATCCGCCGCTACGGCCTGGAGTAGTCACTTCCCATGAACGATCCGAATCGACGCTGGGCCCTGCTGAGCGTGTCCGACAAGCGCGGGCTGGTGGAACTCGCCCACCGCCTCGACGAAGCCGGTTTCGGGCTGCTGTCGACGGGCGGCACGGCGCGAACCCTGACCGAGGCCGGCCTGACCGTCACCGAAGTCGGCGAACTGACGGGCTTTCCCGAGATCATGGGCGGCCGCGTCAAGACCCTGCACCCGAAAGTCCACGGCGGCATCCTGGGGCGGCGCGACACCGACGCGGCGGTCATGGCCGAGCACGGCATCGAGCGCATCGACGTGGTGGTGGTCAATCTCTACCCGTTTGCCGAAACCGTCGCGAACCCGGACTGCACGCTCGGCGAGGCCATCGAGAACATCGACATCGGCGGGCCGGCCATGCTGCGAGCGGCCGCCAAGAACCACCGCGACGTCTGCGTCCTGTGCGACCCGGACGACTATCCCGCCTTCATCGAAAGCCTGCCCGAGGGGCCCGGCGAGAGCGGTCGCCGCGGCCTGGCCACCAAGGCGTTCGCGCACACCTGCGCCTATGACGGCCAGATCAGCCAGTGGCTGTCGGCCCGCGACGCCGAGAGCGAATTGCCGCCGAAGATCAACCTCTCGCTCGACGCCGTCCAGCCGCTGCGCTACGGCGAGAACCCCCACCAGGCCGCCGGCGTCTACCGGGTGCGCGGCCAGGGCGCGCACGGCCTGGCCGGCTGCCAGCCGCTGCAGGGCAAGCCCCTGAGCTACAACAACCTGCTCGACGCCGACGCCGCCTGGGCCGGCGTGAGAAGCCTGGGCGAGGCGCCGGCCTGCGTGATCGTCAAGCACAGCAACCCCTGCGGTGCGGCCCAGGGCGCCGGCGTCGCCGAAGCCTACGACAAGGCCCTGGCCTGTGACCCGACCTCGGCCTTCGGCGGCATCATCGCCGTCAACCGCGAAGTCGACGGCGAACTGGCCGGCCGGCTTCTCAAGCAGTTCATGGAAGTGCTGATCGCCCCGTCGGTGAGCAGCGAGGCCCGCGAAATGCTGGCCGCCAAGCCCAACGTGCGCGTGCTCACGCCCGGCGACGCCGCACCCCAGCCCCTGGAGCTGCGCGCCATCGACGGCGGCTGGCTGGTCCAGGCGGCCGACGACTGGCAGACCGTGCCGCAACTGGAGATTGTCACCGAGCGCTCGCCGGACGACGCCGAGCTCGACGACCTGCGTTTCGCCTGGGCGGCGGTGCGCCTGGTTCGCTCCAACGCCATCGTCTACGCGAAGGACCGCGCCACCGTGGGCATCGGCGCCGGCCAGATGAGCCGCGTCGATTCGGCCCGCTTCGCCGCGATCAAGGCCGAATCGGCCGACCTGTCGCTCGACGGCGCGGTGATGGCCTCCGACGCCTTCTTCCCGTTTGCCGACAGCATCGAGGCCGCCGCCGAACGCGGCATCAAGGCCGTCATCCAGCCCGGCGGCTCCAAGCGCGACCAGGAAGTCATCGACGCCTGCAACAAGCACGGCATCGCCATGGTGCTGACGGGCCGACGCCACTTCCGTCACTGAGGCTTCGGTTGGGCGTCGTGCCGGGGTGTCTCACGCAGAGCCGCTGAGGAGCAGAGGCCGCAGAGAAAACACAAGGACCAACCAAGCGCATGGCCACGAGGATTGCGACGAAATAAGTGCGTTCTCACGATTCATGGTTTTCTCTTTCTTCTCTCTGCGTACTCTGCCCCTCTGCGGCTCCGCGTGAGACCCCGTACCACCCCCGAACACAACCGAAGCCGCGCTACAATGAGCCGGTACCCAGAACCCGGATAGCACCCCATGAAAGTCCTCGTCGTCGGCGGCGGTGGTCGTGAGCATGCGTTGGCCTGGAAGCTGGCGCAGTCGGACAAGGTTTCGGAAGTCATCGTCGCGCCCGGCAATGCCGGCACGGCGCGTGAACCGGGCATGCGCAATGCCGCGGTCGGGGCCGAGGACATCGACGGGCTGATCGAGCTGGCCCGGTCGGAGTCGGTCGGGCTGACCGTGGTCGGTCCGGAGGCGCCGCTGGCCGCCGGCATCGTCGACCGCTTCGACGCCGCCGGCCTGAAGTGCTTCGGACCCAGCGCCGACGCGGCACGCCTGGAGTCGTCCAAGGCCTTCGCCAAGGATTTCATGTTCCGCCACGACATCCCCACCGCCGCCTTTGGCGTGGTCGACGATGTCGAAGAAGGCATGGAGATGATCCACGGCATCGGCCTGCCGGTGGTGCTCAAGGCCGACGGCCTGGCCGCCGGCAAGGGCGTGGTCATCGTCGAGACCGAGGCCGACGCCCGCGCCACGCTCGAGGACATGCTTTCCGGGGAGGCCTTCGGCCAGGCCGGCCGGCGCGTGGTGATCGAGGAGTTCCTGATCGGAGAGGAAGCCAGCTTCATCGTCGTCGCCAGCGGGCGCCAGTTCCTGTCGATGGCCTCCAGCCAGGACCACAAGCGCCGCGACGACGGCGACCGCGGCCCCAACACCGGCGGCATGGGCGCTTACTCGCCGGCCCCGGTCGTCGACGAGACCATTCACCGGCGAATCGTCGAGGAAGTCATCGAGCCGACGCTCGCCGGGCTCGCCGAAGACGATTCGGCATTCACCGGCTTTCTCTACGCCGGCGTGATGCTCACCGCAACCGGGCCGAAGGTGCTGGAATTCAACGTGCGCTTCGGCGACCCCGAAACCCAGCCGATCCTGTTCCGGCTCGAATCCGACCTCGTCGAGATCATCGAGCACGCCCTCGAAGGCACGCTCGACGAGATCGAGCCCGAGTGGGACGAGCGCACGGCCCTGGCCGTGGTCATGGCCGCCGGGGGCTATCCCGGCAGCTACGAGAAAGGCCGCCCGATCACGGGACTCGACTCGAACTTCCCCGCCGACGTGAAGATCTTTCACGCCGGAACGGCCATCGACGACGAAGGCCGGGTGGTGACCAGCGGCGGGCGCGTGCTCGCCCTGTGCGCCCTGGGCGACACGCCGAAACAGGCCCAGGCGCTGGCCTACCAGTGGATCGCCCAGGTCGGCTTCGAGGACGCCTTCTACCGGTCGGATATCGGTTTCCGGGCGATCGAACGGAGCTGACGCCGCATGGACGTCAGCCACCTGCTCGAAGATCTCAACGACGCGCAGCGCGAGGCGGTCACCGCCGAGGACGGGCACGTGCTCGTGCTCGCGGGCGCCGGCTCGGGCAAGACGCGCGTGCTCGTCCATCGCATCGCCTGGCTGATCCAGGTCCATCACGTCAGCCCGATGGGCCTGCTGGCGGTGACCTTCACCAACAAGGCCGCCGGCGAAATGCGCGCGCGCGTCGGCAAGTTGCTGGGCCTGCGCCCCGACGGGCTGTGGATCGGCACCTTCCACGGCATCTGCCACCGCATCCTGCGCATGCACGCTGCCGACGTCGGCCTGCCCGAGACCTTCCAGATCCTCGACAGCGAGGACCAGTACCGCCTGATCCGGCGCGTGATCCGCGACATGGAGCTCGACGAGGGCGAGTATCCGGCCCGGCAGCAGCAGGGCTTCATCAACCATCACAAGGACGAGGGGCGCCGGCCCGAGCACATCGAGCCCTTCGACAACCCGCATGCGCTCACCCAGGTGGCGATCTACCGCAACTACCAGGACTACTGCGAGCGCTCAGGCCTGGTGGACTTTGCCGAGCTGCTGCTGCGCACGCTCGAACTGCTGCGCGACAACCCGGCGCGCCAGGCGCAGTACCGCGACCGCTTCGGCCACATCCTGATCGACGAATTCCAGGACACCAACAAGCTCCAGTACGCGCTGGTGCGCATCATCGCCGGCGACCGCGCCCGCCTGTTCGTCGTCGGCGACGACGACCAGTCGATCTACGGCTGGCGCGGCGCGCGGGTGGAGAACGTCTCGGATTTCGCGCGCGACTTCGACCCCACCGTGATCCGCCTGGAACAGAACTACCGTTCCACGGCCACCATCCTCGAGGCGGCCAACCGGGTCATCGCCAATAACGAAGAACGGATGGGCAAGAACCTGTGGACCGAGGGCGAGCAGGGCGAACCGATCCGCATCTTCTCGGCCTTCAGCGCCGAGGAGGAGGCCGAATTCGTGGTCGCGCGCATCCGCGACTGGCTCGAGCAGGGCGGCGCAGCTTCGGAAGCGGCCGTGCTGTATCGCTCCAACGCCCAGTCGCGCCTGTTCGAGCACCAACTGCTGGCCGAAGGCATTCCCTACCGCGTCTACGGCGGCCAGCGCTTCTTCGAGCGCGCCGAGATCAAGGACGCCATGGGCTACCTCAGGCTGGTCCACAACCGAGACGACGACCCGGCCTTCGAGCGGGTTGTCAACGTGCCCGCGCGCGGCATCGGCGAGCGCACCGTGGCCGCCGTGCGCGAGCACGCGCGCTCCAACGGCACGTCCCTGTTCGCCGCCGCCACGGCCATGCGCGACTCCGGCGCGTTTGCCGCTCGGGCCGGCAACGCGGTGGCGCAGTTCCTCGAGATCATCAACGACCTCGACCGGCGCACCCGCGACGCCTCGCTGGGCGAGCTGATGTCGGCGGTGGTCGAGACCGCCGACCTGGCGCGCTGGTACCGGCAGCGCGAGGCGCCCGACCGGGCCGAGTCGCGCGAAGAGAACCTGACCGAACTGATTCGCGCCGCCGAGACCTTCGACCAGCCGCTCGAGGACGAGCAGTCGGGCCTGAGCCCGCTGGCCTCCTTCCTGGCCCAGGCTGCGCTGGAGGCAGGCGAGCACCAGGGCGAAAAGTGGCAGGACTGCGTGCAGCTGATGACCCTGCACTCGGCCAAGGGCCTGGAGTTTCCCCTGGTGTTCCTGTCCGGCATGGAGGAGGGGCTGTTCCCGCACCAGAAGTCGACCGAGGAGCCCGGACGCCTGTCCGAAGAGCGCCGCCTGTGCTACGTGGGCATGACGCGGGCCATGCAGCGCCTCTACCTGACCTACGCCGAGTCGCGCATGCTCCACGGCCAGACTTCGACGACCTACCCCTCGCGTTTCCTCGACGAACTGCCCGAGGAGCTGACCGAACAGGTTCGGCCGCGGGCCGCGCGCTACGCGGGCACGGCCTTCGGGGGCGGCGGCATGTCGCAGCCCGGGCCGGAGCACGACTTCAACCTGGGCTCGACGGTCAGCCACGAGCGCTTCGGCATCGGCACCGTGGTCAACGTCGAGGGCAGCGGCCCCAACGCCCGCGTGCAGATCAACTTCGAAACCGCCGGCCAGAAATGGCTGGTGCTGTCCTACGCCAACCTGGAGCGGCTGGACTGATGGAGGCCGTCGAACTGTTCGACGGCCGGGTGGCCGGACTGCGGCAGCGCCGCGGCGACATTCCGGTCCTGGCGCTGCACGGCTGGCTCGACAACGCCCACTCCTTCCTGCCGCTGGCCGAGCACCTCGACGGCCTCGACCTGGTGGCCATCGACTTTCCCGGTCACGGCCGCTCCGCGCCACGCCCCGAAGGCGCGCGCTACCACTTCGACGACTACGCCTTCGACGTCCTGGCCGTGCTCGACGCGCTGGGCTGGGAGCGGGCGAACCTGCTCGGACACTCGCTCGGCGGCGCGGTGTCGACCCTGGTGGCCGCCGCCGCGCCCGATCGCGTGCGCTCGATGGCGCTCATCGAGGGACTGGGCCCCTTGTCGGCACCAGCCGACCGCACGGCCGAGGGCTGGCGCAAGGCAGTGGCGCGCTCGCAGCCGCGCGAGCGGCGCGTGCACACCCGGCGCGAGGACGCCATCGCCGCGCGCCGCCAGGGCAGCGACCTGACCGAGGCGTCGACCAGGCTGCTGGCCGAGCGCGGCCTCATCGAGGTCGACGGCGGATGGCAGTGGGGCCACGACCTGCGCCTGACCTGGCCCACCGCCCACCGCTATACCGAACCCCAGGTCATCGACCTGATCGCCGGCATCGAGTGCCCGGTCCTCAACATCCATTCCGAAGCGGGCACGGGCCTGATGGACTCGCGCATGTTCGCTCTGCGCCTGGCTGCGCTGCGCCATCGCCGCGAGACCGTGAGCTGCCCCGGCGGCCATCACCTGCACCTGGTGCACCCCGACCGCATCGCCCCGAGCATCCTGGAGCATTTCAATGAGCCTGCCTGAAAACCGCCGGAACATTCCCGACGCGGAACGCCTGATCTTCGCCCTAGACGTGCCCGACATCGACCGCGCGCGCGGCCTGATCCGGCAACTCGGCGACCACGTGCGCTTCTACAAGCTCGGCCTCGAGTTTTTCCTGAGCGGCCACTATTTCGAACTGGCCGATGAGCTCAAGCAGGCCGGCAAGCGCGTGTTCGCCGATCTCAAGCTGTTCGACATTCCGCCCACCGTCGGCCGCGCGACCGCCCAGCTCGCCCGGCGCGACGTCGATTTCCTGACCGTGCACGGCAACGACGGCATGCTGGCCGAAGCCGTGGC
>JAASTB010000050.1 GCA_021767625.1 Wenzhouxiangella sp. | reverse complement strand
CGCGCCAGCTGCGGGGATTCGGAGGCGTAGGATGCGTGGAGCGAAGCGCAACGCATCGCCTGATGCGTTACGGCCCAATGGGCCTCCACGCATCCTACGCCACCAAGAGCGATCCGAAGCCAACCGATCGAAACCGTGCTGTTATCGTGCCGGCTTCGTCCCAATCCGGAAGGGGCCACCGGATCCTCCGACGGAAGCTTCGCGAAGGCACCGCCCCGAAGGGGCCAGCCACCACAGTCCCCGAAGGACCGAACCAACCGAGCGTGGGACTTTGAAGTTGAAGAGCGATTTTTGGTTACTTTTTTCGCTCTGGAAAAAAGTTACCCGGCGCAAGAGCCTGCGAAGCAGGCCGGCCGGAACGCCTTTGACTTGTCGAGGATCACACTGCGACCAGTGGCAACGCCGTGCCTACCAGCGCGAAGTGTCGAGACCCCCATGACGCCCGGCAGCACTAGCGTCACCCACGCCCCCAGCCCCCGAAGCGCCGGAACGAAAGAACGAAGGAGCACACGAACGCGGCGGCGCCAGCCGCACTCACCCAAACAACCACTCGAAGATCGCCATCCGCGTAAACACCCCCATCTTCACCTGCTCGAGAATCAGCGAGCGTTCGCCGTCGGCAACTGCCGGGTCGATTTCCATGCCGCGATTGATCGGGCCCGGGTGCATCACCACGCAACCGGGTGCGGCCGCCGCCAGGTCGGACTCCTTGAGCCCCCAGTCGGCGAAGTAGGTTTCGCGGTCGGGCCAGCCTGCCCGGTCCATTCGCTCGTGCTGGACGCGCAGCATCATCACCGCG
This sequence comes from Wenzhouxiangella sp., assembly GCA_021767625.1. Taxonomy (GTDB): domain Bacteria; phylum Pseudomonadota; class Gammaproteobacteria; order Xanthomonadales; family Wenzhouxiangellaceae; genus Wenzhouxiangella. The sequence goes on along the minus strand of JAASTB010000050.1, from coordinate 9,550 downwards.
TCGGCACCTTCCACGGCCCCGGCCAGGTCGTCGTGCAGGCTCGCGGCCGGCACGGGCGGCGTGGATGGCAGCATGGATGCCGGCCCGGCCAGTCGGATATCGGGAACGCCCAGGCGCTGCCACAGGCGCAGACCGGACCCGGCCACGCGCGAGTGCCGGATGTCGCCCACGATCGCCAGCTTCAGCCGCGCGAAATCCACGCTGCGGGCGCGCAGCACGGCGGCATCGAGCAGGGCCTGGCTGGGATGCGCGTTGCTGCCGTCGCCCGCGTTGACGAGGCGAACGCCCGTCCCCGTCTCCGCCAGTTGGGCGACGCGAAAGCTCTCGGGATGACGCAGCACCACCGCGTCGACGCCCATGGCTTCGAGCGTGGCCACGGTGTCTTCCAGGGTTTCGCCCTTGGTGGCCGAGGAGCGTTCGAGTTCGATGTTGACCACCCGCATGCCCAGGCGGCCGGCCGCCAGTTCGAAGGACACTCGGGTGCGCGTGCTCGGCTCGTAGAACAGGTTGGCGACCGTGGCCGCAACGTCCGACGGTGTCGCGCCGGCGGCCAGCGCGCAGGCCCGGCTGAGGATTCGCTCGATGTCTTCGTCGTCGAGGCGGTCGATGTCGAGCAGGTGTCGGTCGGTCATGGCTTGATCGTCACGGGTTCTCTGCCATCCAGGATTCCAGGATCAGGCTGGCGGCAACGCTGTCAAGACGCCGGGCGTCGCTGCGTTTCGCGCGGCCCTGCTGGCGGCGGCTGGCGTGGCGTTGTGCCGCGGCATGCGAGGTCAGCCGCTCGTCCTGGAAGTGAATTTCGATGTCGGGATGCTGCCTGGCGAGCCGAGCGGCGAAATCGCGCACGCGCCGGCTCATGTCCGATTCGCTGCCGTCGCCCGCCAGGGGCAGGCCGAGTACGGCGACCGACGGACGCCACTGTCCCAGCACGGCTTCGAGCTGGGCCATCAGGCCTTCGGTGTCGCGATAGCGAACCGGTTCGAGGGGACGTGCGGAACCCGTCAGCCGGTGACCGATCGCCAGGCCCACGGTGCGCTGTCCGAAATCGACGCCCAACAGCGCGCCGGCCGGTTCAGGCATGCCCGCCGGCCGGTTGCAGGGTGGCCACGTCGATGCCCAGGCGGGCGACCGCCTTTTCCCAGCGTTGGTCGACGGGCGAGTCGAAAATGATGTCGGCGCTGGCCATCACGTTGAGCCACGCGTTGTCGCGCATTTCGTCCTCGAGCTGGCCCGACTCCCAGCCCGCGTAGCCGAGCGCGACCAGGAACTTCGCCGGTCCCTCGCCGTGGGCGATGGCCTCGAGCACGTCGCGCGAGGTGGTCACGCAGATGCCGTCGCCGACGTCCACCGTCGCCTCCCAGCTTCGATCGTTGCTGTGCAGAACGAAACCCCGCTCGGGATGCACCGGGCCGCCGACGTAGACGGGCATGTTGGCGACGCCCTCGTCGTCGCATTCCAGCCCCAGCTGTTCGAGCACGTCCTCGAGGACGTACTCGGATTCCCGGTTGACGGTGATGCCCAGGGCGCCTTCCTCGTTGTGCTGGCACAAGAGGGTGACGCCGCGCATGAAATTGGGGTCTTCCATGCCGGGCATGGCGATGAGGAATTGATGCTCGAGATAGCTCACGGCTTCATTCTATCAGTGCGACTTCCACTGATATGGGGGCGCGGCCGCGCCCGCATCAATGCCCGGCGCCGCACGAGCCCCGGTCAACCGCCGCGCAGCACGCCCGAACTCGAGAACTGCCAGGTGCGCGTGATGGTCAGCACGTCGACCTCGCGCAGGATTTCCTCGGGCAGGGGCGCGAAGGGGGACGACAGGCGCACGATTCGCACCGCCGCCTCGTCGAGAACGTCGTGTCCGGACGAGCGCAATACGCGGATGCGGCCGACGCTGCCGTCCTCGAGGATGTCCACGCTGAGCACCAGGGCGCCGGCCAGGTTCTGGCGCCGTGCACGCTCGGGATAATTCAGGTTGCCCACGCGCTCGACCTTCGAAACCCAGGACCGCATGTAGCCGGCATAGAGATGCTCGCGCGTGTTGGCCGAGACGAACTTGCGGCGCGGTCGCTCGGGATAGTCGGCGGCATCGCTGAGGCGTTCGGTCGAGGCGCGTGCCATCGACCGCGTCTGCTCGATGATCTCGCTGGTCGATACCGAAACGTCCGGGTCGACCTCGGTCTCCTCGCGCACCGGGGCGGCCGGATCGTCGCTTTCGACCTGCACCACTTCGTCCACCTGTTCGGGCTGCTCGCGAGAAGCCGAATCCGCGGCTTCCTGCTCCACCGGGGCGACCTCTTCGGTCCGGCTGGTAGCCATGGGCTCGGCGGGCCGGTCGACTTCCTCGGCCGTGCCGCCGCCGCGCTGCGTGGCCTGGGCCAGGAAGTCGGCCTCTTCGGGCGCCTCCTCGGTCGCGAATTCGACCAGCACGACATCGAGACTGCTGGGGACGCTGTCGGGCTGGCGGCCCAGGAACTCGAAATGCACCAGGCCGATGACCGCGGCGTGCAGCGCCACGGCCACGGCGGCGGCGATGGCCACCGAGTCGCTACCGCGAGCCGTGGACCGCGCTGTTCTCATGGATCGATGGCGTCGAAGAGGTCACTGATGATGTTGATCCCGAACTGGGCATCCAGTTCCCTCACGCAGGTCGGGGACGTCACGTTGATTTCGGTCAGTCGGTCGCCGATGATGTCGAGCCCGGCGAATTCGATGCCGTGTTCCAGAAGCACGGGGCCCACGGTTTCGGCAATCCGCCGGTCGGCGGCCTCGAGCGGCCGCCCCTCGCCGCGCCCCCCGCGCGCCAGGTTGCCGCGGAAGTCGTCCTTCCCGGGGATCCGCGCGAGCAGCTTGTCGACCGGACGGCCGTGCACGATGAGCACGCGCTTGTCACCCTCCGAGATTGCGGGCAGGTACTCCTGCGCCATCGCCAGGCGCGCCCCGCTGTCGGTCAGCGTCTCGATGACCACATTGAGATTGCGGTCGTCGCGCTCGAGCAGGAAGATGCTCTTGCCGCCCATGCCGTCCAGGGGCTTGAGCACGGCCTTGCCGGCGCGCTGCACGAAGGCCCTGAGCGCGGCGGCATCGGAACTCACCAGCGTTTCGGGAATCAGCTCCGGGAAGCGCGCGATGGCCAGCTTCTCGTTGAAATCGCGCAGCGCACGCGGGCGGTTGACGACCTTCGCCCCGGCGTTCTCGGCCTGCTCGAGAAGGTAGGTCGCCATCAGGTAGCCGTTGTCCACTGGCGGGTCGGCGCGCATCAGGACCAGGTCGTCCTCACCCAGCGGTCGGTCAACCGACTCGCCCAGCTCGTACCAGTCGTCCGGGTCGTCCTCGACACGGACGGCGCGCATGCGCGCACAGGTTCGCGAGCCGTCGAGGTAAAGATCGGTGTCCCCGAGATACCAGAGGCGATAGCCGCGCCGCTGCCCTTCGAGCAGCATGGCAAGGGAGGTGTCCTTGACGACCTTGATCGCCGAAATATCGTCCATGACGACCACGAGGTTCTTGCGCATGCGTACTCCGTTGAGTCAGACTGGCCTTGACGGGTGGCTTCCAGAAGGCTCCGCGGGACCGGGAAAAATCTGTAATCCCATGGACTTCTGTGACACAATTCTACTGGATTGGCAAATTCGTCGAAGATAGACTAACCTAGGCCGTCAAGGTCCATAGGTGTATCCGCCAGCAGCATCAGGTAGACAATGAGTGCAGACCAGAATACGGACAGCGGGGGAGAGGGCGTGGCCGATCTGAGCGGTCTCAAGATCATGCTGATCGACGACAGCCGGACGATCCGCCGTTCGGCCGAAACCATGCTCAGCAAGGAAGGCTGTGAAGTCATCACGGCCAACGACGGCTTCGAGGCCCTGGCGCTGATCCACAAGCACGAGCCCGACCTGATCTTCGTGGACATCATGATGCCGCGGCTGGACGGCTACCAGACCTGCGCCATCATCAAGAACAACGCGCGCTTCAAGAACGTGCCGGTGGTCATGCTGACCAGCAAGGACGGTCTGTTCGACAAGGCGAGGGGACGCATCGTCGGTTCGGACCATTACCTGACCAAGCCGTTCACGCGCGACGAACTGCTCGCTGCCGTACGCCAGCAGCGTGAACGGACCGAAGCGGCCTGACGGTGGCCGTCAGAGGAGATTCGAGAGGGACAATGCAAGGGGACCAGCAACTCGCGACTGCCACGGAATCAGGCCGCCTCTCTCTGTTCGCCAGGCTGGCCGAGTACGAAAAGCGCAGTCTCGAGCACGATGTCGGCGAAGCTGCACGCCAGCAGCAGATCAGCAACTGGGACGGGGTCGTCTTCCGTCTCGGTGACCACTATCTGACCTGTCGTATCGATCAGGTCGAGGAAATCATCGCCTTTCCGCCCTTCACGCCCGTCCCCGGCTCCAAGGACTGGCTGCTGGGCATCGCCAACGTGCGCGGCAACCTGGCGCCGGTGTCGGATCTGGGCTGGTTCCTGTTCAACAGTCGCACGCCGGTCACCAACCGCACGCGACTGATCATCACGCGAATGCAGGGTCGCCTGGCCGGCCTGGTCGTCGACGAGGTCTTCGGCCAGCGCCACTTCCATACCGACGACCTCAAGGACGAGGCCGACTGGAACGACACACCGCTGTCGGGGCTGGTCTCACAGCAGTTCGAAACCAGCGAACGCAAGTGGGGGGTGCTCAGGCTCGAGGAACTCCAGCGCAACCAGGAGTTCGTCAACGGCGCCCGGGAAGAGTAGAAGCATAGGGACGGATTCAACAGTGCAAGATCATTCCGAAAACAAAGCGCGCTCGCGGCAATACGCCCGGGTATCGACCAAGATCGCAGCAGATGGACACGGCGCCCGGTCGTTCGGCCTGGCCACCGGGTGCCCCGAAGTATTCAACAATGAGGTGAAGGCATGAGTAGCGTCGCGACACAAACAACACAGCAGCGACTTTCTCCGGCACAGGCACTGCTGTTCATCCTGCTGGTGGCTCTGCTGGGCCTGGTGGCCTATAACTTCTACCTGCTCAACCAGCGCAACGTGCAGGAAACCCAGTACCTCGGGTTGACCACCGAGATCCAGGTGCGCGCCCAGCAGCTGGCCAAGGCGTCCGGTGAAGCCGCCGTCGGTAACTTCGAGGCTTTCGACGAACTGGGCACCACGCGCAACATCATCGACGAGTCGATCAACACCCTGCGCAACGGTGATCCCGAGACCGGCCTGCCGCCCTCGCCCGAACGGGTCAATGCGCCGCTGTCGACGCTCGAGGAAATCTGGTCGGGGATCGACGCCAACGCCGCCGCCATTCTCGAGCGTTCCGACCTGGTGGTCGAACTCGCCGACGCCGCATCGGCCTTCTCGAGCAACATTCCGCGCCTGCAGGCCCAATCCGACGAAGTCGTGCGCCGCATGATCGAAACCGGCGCGCCGACCGTACAGATTTACGTGGCCAGCCGACAGCTTGCACTGGCCGACCGCATGCTCCGCCGCGTCAACGACATCCTGGCCGGCGGCCAGGGTGCGATCACCGCGGCCGACGCATTCAGTCGCGACGCCGCCCTGTTCAACCGCGTACTCGAAGGCCTGATCAACGGCGACGAGGATCTCGGCCTGCAGGCCGTGCGCAACAGCAGCGTGCTCGAGGCCCTGGCCGACGTGGTGCCGATCTTCGAGGAAGTCCGCTACGACGTCGACACCATCCTGACCGCCTCGACCGACCTGTTCGAGGTGCGCGACGCGGCCGACGAGATCTTCCTCGACGCCGAGGACCTCACCGAGCAGGCGCGCGACCTGGCCGACGAATACGCCAACCTGGGCGAAGGCGTGCTGTGGCCCTCGCTGCTGGCCGGCCTGGCGATCGCGGCAGCCGCCCTGCTGATCCTGTTCTTGATCGGTGCCGGCGCCTACTTCCAGCAGCGCCGCGCCGCCAAGCAGACCGCCGAGGTCAACCAGCGAAACCAGGAAGCCATTCTCCGCCTGCTCGACGAAATGTCCTCGCTCGCCGATGGTGACCTCACCGTGCAGGCGACCGTGACCGAGGACGTCACCGGCGCCATCGCCGACTCGGTCAACTACGCCGTGGAAGCGCTCCGCGACCTCGTGTCGGGCGTCAACACCACCGCCCAGCAGGTGGCCGCCCAGGCCCAGGAAACCCGGGCCACGACCACGCAACTCGCCGAGGCCAGCGAACACCAGGCCCAGGAGATTCGCTCCGCCACCGAGACCATCAACGAAATGGCCCGGTCCTTCGACGACATGGCCAAGCGCTCCAGCGAATCCGCCGACGTCGCGCAGAACTCGGTCGAGATCGCCAACCGCGGCGCCGACATGGTGCGCCAGACGATTTCGGGCATGGACAACATTCGCGACCAGATCCAGGAAACGTCCAAGCGAATCAAGCGCCTCGGCGAGTCCTCGCAGGAGATTGGCGACATCGTCGAACTGATTAACGGCATTTCCGAGCAGACCAACGTGCTCGCCCTCAACGCCGCCATTCAGGCCGCTTCGGCCGGCGGTGCGGGTCGCGGCTTCGCGGTCGTTGCCGACGAAGTGCAGCGACTCGCCGAACGCGCTACCAACGCCACGCGTCGAATCGAGGCCCTGGTGCAGACGATTCAGGCCGACACCTCCGAGGCCGTCACCTCCATGGAGCAGACGACTTCCCAGGTGGTCTCCGGTGCCCGACTGGCCGAGGACGCCGGCGAAGCCCTGGAGTCGATCGAAAACGTATCCAACGACCTCGCCGGCCTGATTGCGCAGATTTCCAAGCAGGCCCAGGAAGAGTCGAAGAACGCCACGCGCATCGCCGAGATGATGAACTCGATTCGCGACATTTCCATCCAGACCACGGAAGGTACCGGCCAGACCGCCAAGTCGGTGGCCAACCTCGCCGAACTGGTGCGCGACCTGCGCGACTCGGTGGCCGACTTCAAGCTGCCCGAGGACGAAGACTGATCGACCGGCCGCGGCAAGCGCCACGCGCGTGCGCCGCGGCGACGGTACCCGAGGAACGATTGACATGCGTTGCAGCCCGCTGAACCGATTTCCGACATGAGCAGCTCGAGCACCCACCAGTCACTGCAGTGGACGCGTCCGCTGATCGACGAACTCGGCCAGGAGATCCTCCAGGCGGTCGAGCGCTGGAGCGAAGGCGGAACGGACCGCGACCCGTCCGACCTGGACGGCGCCATCGAGGCCGGCCGCCGCATCTCGGGCAGTCTCTCCGTACTGGAGTTCGAGAGCGGGCAGCTGCTCGGCGATTCCATGGCCGAGGCACTCGAGGCCATTCGAAAGGACGATTTCGGGCGCGAGGCCGAAGCGCTGAACGCGCTGATGGAGGCCACCGCCACCCTGCCCGACTACCTCGACTACCTCGAGAGCACCCAGCGCGATGCGCCGCTGGTCCTGCTGCCGACGATCAACAACCTGCGAACGGCCATCGGCGCCAAGCCGCTCGACGAGGCGGAGTTCTTCAAGCCGGCCATCGATCACGTCGAGCTGCCCGAGGGCGGGGAATCGACGCCCGCCGGCGAACTGCGGCGCCAGTACCAGCAGGCCCTGCGCGGCTTCCTGGTCAACAACGAGGACCACCAGGCCCTCGACGAACTGACTCGCATCGCGCAGGCAATGCGCGACGACGCCGGCCTGCCGGAGTCCGCGCGCCGGGCCGGCTGGGCCGCCGCGGCCGTTTCGGCTTCGCTGAAGGCCGGCGACCTGGAGGGCGGACCTGCGGTTGCCCGCCTGTATGCACGGCTCGACGCGCTGCTCAAGACCCTCGCCGACGGCGAATCCGATGTCGACGAAGCGGCCGACGCCCTGTGCCGCGCCTTCCTTTTCAACATGGCGATCAACCGGCCGGGCAACGAAACGGCCAGCGAAGCCTGGGAAGCCTTCCGCCTGGACGAGCACGCCCCCGAGGCCACCGGTCAGGCGCGCGCCTTCCTGGCCGGTCGCAACCGAACACTGTTCGCCGCGGTCACCCAGGCCGCGCGCGAGGACCTGGCCCAGATCAAGGACACCCTGGGTACGCAGCTCGAGAAGTCCGCCGACCCCGACCTGCTCGAGAAGCAGACCGAGCTGCTCGGCTCGGTGGGTCAGTCGCTTGCCATGCTCGGCCTCGACAACCTGGCCGAGCGCATTCGGGCCCAGGCCGATCGCCTCTCGGAGATCGGCTCCGATCCCGAGGACCCGGCCCTGCTCGCGGTGGCCCGCGAACTGCTGGTGGTCGAATCGCAACTCGAAGAAAACCTCGGCGTCATCGAAGCCGAGACCGGGGAAGACGACGAAGACGCGACCGGCACCCTGCTGCCGCCCTCGGAGTGGCGCCGGGTCCTGCGGCAAGTCTTCCATGAGGCCGGCGAGGATCTTTCCCACGCCAAGAGCCTGCTCGACGCGCTCAACCGCGGCAAGGCCGAGCCCGACGCCGCCGCTGAAGCGCGCGACATGCTCGAACGCATTGCCCACGTCCTCTACATGGCCGACCTCGAAGACGGCGCGGCGATGCTGAAAGCGGCCACGAAACTGATCGAGTCGCAGCTGATCGAGGCCGAAGAACCCTCGGACGAGCAACTCGAGACCCTGGCCGAAGCGCTGACCGTCTCCGAGTTCTATTTCGACGCCCAGACCCGCCTCGACGAGAAGGGTCGGCAATACTTCGCCAACACCCGGCAACGCCTCGAACAGCTTGGTTACTGGCCCAGCGTGGCGGCCGATGAAGCCGCCGAAGAGGAGAGCGCACAGGCGGCGGAGGACACCGAGGCGCCGCTCGCCGGGGAAGCCGAAGCGTCGGATGAAGTGGCGGAGGAGATTTCCGAAGAAGCCGCCCAGCAAGAGCCCCCCGTCGGCGAGGAAGAAGCTCCGGAAGAACCGGCCTTCGAGACCGAAGGCGATTTCGAATTCGACAGCGACTTCGACTTTGGCGCGGACCTCGGCACCGAGACCACGGAGCCGGAGGAAGAAGCAGCCGCCGAAGCGCCCGAGGAGCCTGCCGAGAGCGCGCCCGAGGCGGAGGAAACCGCCGAATCAGAGCCGGCCGAGGAAGCGCCGGCACCCGCCGCCGAGGACTTCGGCATGGGCGGCATGGACGATTTCGACATCGTCGAGATCTTCCTGGAAGAATTCGACCAGGAACTCGACACCCTCCGGGAAATGCTGCCCAAATGGCGCGAGGAGCCGGACAACAACGACACCCTCACGACCATCCGGCGTTCCTTCCACTCCCTGAAGGGCTCCGGCCGGATGGCGGGCGCCGAAGAGATCGGCGAGTTCTCCTGGCAGATCGAAAACATGATGAACCGGGTCATCGAAGGCCAGCTCGAGCCCGAGTCCGGCGTGATCGACATGGTCGACAGCGCCGTCGGCATGCTGCCGAGCATGCGCGCTCGCCTCAGCGGCGAGGGCGAACAGGAATTCGACGAAGCGGCATGCGCGGAGCTGGCACAGAGCGCCGAACAGGTCGCCGCCGGCGAGGCCTCACCGTCGACCGCGGCCGCCGCGGCGATGAACGCCGAACTCGAGGGGCTCGACCCGACCCTGATCGAGCTGATGGTCAAGGAGCTG
>JAASTB010000049.1 GCA_021767625.1 Wenzhouxiangella sp. | reverse complement strand
GCCTCGGCCAGCAGCCAGTCATTGACTCTCAGACGAGGCATGCGAGCCTGTGGAAGCACGGTGCTTGCGGATTCATCGCCGCAATCATACCGTCTGGGGACCGGTGGTAGCCCACGATTGATTCTGATCAAGTATTCGGACTTCCGCACTGAGGATAATCCGCTACCACCCCGTTCTGGTACCGACCAACAACAAGGAATCCACGATGGCGCATTCCACCACTTACAACGACCGCGTCGTCCGGCAGTTCGCCTGGATGACCGTGATCTGGGGCATCGTCGGCATGCTCGTCGGCGTGATCATCGCCGCGCAGCTGATCTGGCCCGAGCTGGGAGCCGGCATTCCCTGGCTCAGCTACGGCCGCCTGCGGCCCCTGCACACCAACGCCGTGATCTTCGCCTTCGGCGGCTCCGGCCTGTTCGCCACAAGCTATTACGTGGTTCAGCGAACCTGTCACGCCCCGCTTTTCGGCAGATCATTGGCGGCCTTCACATTCTGGGGCTGGCAGGCCGTGATCGTCGGCGCCGTGCTGACCATGCCGCTGGGCTACACCATGGGCCGCGAGTACGCCGAGCTGATCTGGCCGCTGTCGGTCCTGGTTGCGGTCGTCTGGGTGGCCTACGCCGTCGTGTTTTTCGGCACGATCGTCAAGCGCAAGGTGCGCCACATCTACGTGGCCAACTGGTTCTTCGGCGCCTATATCCTGACGATCGCCGTGCTGCACATCGTCAACAACCTGGCCATCCCGACCGGCTGGCTGCACTCCTACCCGGTCTACTCGGGTGCGGTCGACGCGATGGTGCAGTGGTGGTACGGCCACAACGCGGTGGGCTTCTTCCTGACTGCCGGCTTCCTCGGCATGATGTACTACTTCGTGCCCAAGCAGGCCGGCCGCCCGGTCTACTCCTACCGCCTGTCGATCGTGCACTTCTGGTCGCTGATCGCCATCTACATGTGGGCCGGCCCGCACCACCTGCACTACACCTCGCTGCCCGACTGGGTGCAGTCGCTGGGCATGGTGTTCTCGCTGATGCTGCTTGCACCCAGCTGGGGCGGCATGATCAACGGCATCATGACCCTGTCGGGCGCTTGGCACAAACTGCGCACCGACCCGATCCTGCGCTTCATGATCGTGGCGCTGTCGTTCTACGGCATGTCGACCTTCGAAGGTCCGATGATGTCGATCAAGACCGTCAACGCCCTGTCGCACTACACCGACTGGACCATCGGCCACGTGCATTCCGGCGCGCTCGGCTGGGTGGCCATGATCACCATCGGCTCCCTCTACGGCCTGTTCCCGCGCCTGTTCGGCGTCGACAAGATGTACTCGACCAAGCTGATCGAGTGGCACTTCTGGGTGACGACCATCGGCACGGTTCTCTACATCACCGCCATGTGGATCGCCGGGGTGATGCAGGGCCTGATGTGGCGCACCTTCAACGACGACGGCACGCTGACCTACACCTTCATCGAGGTGCTGCAGCAGACCGAGCCGTTCTACATGCTGCGCCTGCTCGGCGGCATCGTCTTCCTGTCGGGCATGTTCATCATGCTCTACAACGTCTGGAAGACCTGGCAGATGCGCGAAACCGATGATCTCGAAGTGCCGGTCAAGGCACCGGCCCTCGCCTGATCGATACGGAGACTTCAATCATGGCAATGCATGACAAGATCGAAAAACACGCTGGCCTGATGGCCGTCCTGATCGTGGTCGCCATCAGCTTCGGCGGCCTGGTCGAGATCGTCCCGCTGATGTTCAAGGCCGCCGTGGTCGAACCGGCCGAAGGCGTCGAGCCCTACAGCGCCCTGCGCCTGGCCGGTCGCGACATCTACGTGGCTGAGGGTTGCTACAACTGCCACAGCCAGCAGATCCGCCCCTTCCGCTCGGAAACGGAGCGCTACGGCCACTACTCCGTGGCCGGCGAGTTCGTCTACGACCGGCCCTTCCAGTGGGGCTCGAAGCGAACCGGCCCGGACCTGGCCCGAGTGGGCGAGCGCTACAGCGACGCCTGGCACGAACTGCACCTGATGGACCCGCGTGCGGTCGTGCCGGAGTCGAACATGCCGGCCTATCCCTGGCTGGCCGAGCGCTTCGTCGATCCTGAGTCCATCCAGAAGCGCATGCGCGTTCTCAAGGGCATGGGTCATCCCTACACCGAAGAGCAGATCGAGGCCGCAGCGGACGCCGTCGCAGGGCGCACCCAGCTCGAGGCCGTGATCGCCTACCTGCAGGGCCTGGGTACGGAATGGACCGGCCAGGACGCCGCCTCCGCCGCGGCCGCGGCTTCGGCCTCATCGCAGGGAGGTGACTCATGAGCAGCGGGCTGGTCACCGCCTTCGCCATGATCGCCTTCGTGGCCATCGTCATCTGGGTGTTCGTGGTCAAGCGCAAGGAAGACTTCGACGAACAGGCCAACCTGCCGCTGGACGAGGAAGATCGCCGTCGGCAAGACAAGGATCAAAAGGACAAGGAGAATTCATCATGAGCGCGTTCTGGCACTGGTTCGTCGTCATCATCACGCTCGGCTTCACCGCCGCGATGGTCTGGCTGTTCATCGCCACCGGCCGCGCCAAGGTGAACAAGCAGACCGACGGTGACGGCGCGGACACCACGGGTCACGTCTGGGACGAAGACCTGCGCGAGTACAACAACCCGATGCCGCGCTGGTGGCTGTGGCTGTTCTACCTCTCGGTCATCTTTTCGCTGGGCTACCTGGTGTTCTATCCCGGCCTGGGCCGCTATGACGGCACCCTGGGCTGGACGCAGGAGAAGCAATACGAAGCGGAGATGGCAGAGGCGGCCCAGGCCTTCCAGGCTCAGTTCGCCAAGCTGGCCTCACAGCCGGTCGAGCAGCTGGCCGACAATGAAGAGGCGCTGCGGGTGGGTCGCAACATCTTCGCCCACAACTGCTCGACCTGCCACGGTTCCGACGCCCGCGGGGCCGAGGGTTACCCCAACCTGACCGACAACCACTGGCTCTGGGGCGGAGCTCCCCAACGCGTGCTCGAGTCCATCCAGGCCGGCCGCCAGGCGGTGATGCCACCATTCGGGGATTCCCTGGGTGAGCAGGGCGTGACTCGAACGGCGGTCTACGTGCAGCAGCTGGCCGGGAATACCGTCGACGCCACCATGGCGGCGGCAGGCGAAAAGCTATTCCAGCAGAACTGTGCAGCCTGTCACGGGCCGGACGGCACAGGCAACATCTATCTCGGTGCGCCCGACCTGACGACCGGTGTCTATACCTACGGCGGCGATCTCGATACCATCCGGGAGACGATCCGTGGCGGCCGCAACGGGGTAATGCCGGCGCAGATGGATCTGCTCGGCGAGATCCGCACAAGGTTCGTGGCCGCTTATGTTCTGAGCTTGAGCCGGCAAGACGATGACCAGGGCTGATCTCGACATCCCGCCACGCCCCCTGGCCCAGCGCCTGGGGGCCATTCTCTGGCCGTCGTTCTTCGCCGCCGGCGTGGCGACGATGGCGTTCTTCGCCATCGTCGACCCGCTGATGCTGCGCGACATGACGTTTCCCGAACTCGAACTGAGCCGGATGGCCGGCTACACCATCGGCTTCTTCCTGTTCTGGGCGGCCACGGCCGCCTCCAGCCTCTTCACCTGGCTGCTTCTTCGGCCGGCCAGTCGCTTCAACCGCAGGATGCAGTAATGAGCAACGGCGTCAGCACGGAATCCATTCCGCTTTACGTCAAGCAGCCCAAGGTCTACCCGCGCGAGGTAAAGGGTCGTTTCGCCCGCCTGCGGGTGATCGCCGCCTGGACGCTGCTTGGCCTCTACTACGTGCTGCCGTGGATCAGCATCAACGGCCAGCAGATCGTGCTGTTCGACCTGGTCAACCGCCAGTTCCACATTCTCGGCATCACGCTGTGGCCGCAAGACCTCATCATCCTGTCGCTGCTGCTGGCGATGGCTGCGCTGACGCTGTTCTTCTTCACCGCCCTGGCCGGTCGCCTGTGGTGCGGCTATGCCTGCCCGCAGACCGTGTGGACCGAGGTCTTCCTGTGGATGGAGCGGGTCACCGAAGGCCGCCGCAACAAGCGCATGAAGCTCGACCAGGGTCCCTGGAACAAGGAAAAGATCGCGCGCAAGTCGGCCAAGCAGTTCCTGTGGATCACCTTCGCGCTGTGGACCGGTTTCACCTTCGTCGGCTTTTTCGTTCCCATCCGGGATCTCGGCCTGCGTCTGGTGGAGTTCAACCTGGGCGGCTGGGAGACCTTCTGGCTATTCTTCTACGCCTTCGCCACTTACGGCAACGCCGGCTACCTGCGCGAGCAGGTGTGCAAGTACATGTGCCCGTACGCGCGCTTCCAGTCGGCGATGTTCGACGACGACTCGCTGGTCATCTCCTACGACGTCAATCGAGGCGAGCCGCGCGGACCGCGCAAGAAAACCGCCGACCGCGCCGAGCTGGGCCTGGGTGACTGCATCGATTGCCTGGGCTGCGTGCAAGTCTGCCCGACCGGCATCGACATTCGCGACGGACTGCAGATCGAGTGCATCGCCTGCGCCGCCTGCATCGACGTGTGCGACGACGTGATGGACCGCATGGGTTATCCGCGCGGGCTGATCCGCTACACCACCGAAAACGCCATGGCCGGAAAGCCCACGCGCATTCTGCGGCCGCGCATCTTCATCTACCTGGCCGCCCTGCTCGCCCTGGCCACGCTGGTCGGACTGGTTCTGACCGGACGCGATCCGTTGCTGGTCGACGTATTGCGGGACCGCACGGCGCTGCACCGAGTGACCGAGCAGACGCTCGAGAACCCCTACACGCTCAAACTGTCCAATCGAACCGACCGTGATCTTTCCGTCAGCATCGGCGTCGATAGCAACGCCCTGTCCGGGCTGAGAATCATCGAACCGACCGAAGCGGTGATCATCGCGCCTTCCGAGGTCGCCAACCAGCCCCTGACGATCGGCATGCCGCTCGACCAGGCTCGCGTGGGCATGCATGAGATCACGATCACCGCCACCGATGCGGCGGGCAATGTACTCAACGAAACCGAAACGCGTTTCTTCATCCCGGCGCGTGCCCTGGAGTGATTCGATGGAACTGGAAATGAACGAAGCAGCAGTCCGCCCCTGGTACCGCGAATTCTGGGTCTGGTTCTTCCTCGGCATCCTCGGCATGGGCGTGGTTTCCGGAACCAGCGTGCTGTTCATCGGCATCAACAACGCACCGCAGATGGTCACCGGAGACTATCAGCCGCTGGGCAAGGTGCTGGTCGACACGCGAGAACGCGCCGACCGTGCAGTCGAACTCGGCCTGAGCGCCGAGCTGTCCATCGGCGGCAACCTGGCCGAGCTGGTGCTGGACGCGAACCGAATCGATCAGCTGCCGGACCAGCTGCTTGTGCGCTTCCAGCACCCGACCGATGCGCAACGCGACGTCTCCGCAGTTGCCCGGCGCGTCGATGCCGATCGCTGGCAGCTCCAGATGGGCAGCGTCCAGCCGCCCGAGCGGGCCCGCGTGATTCTCAGCGACCTGCAGCAGACCTGGTGGCTGGCCGGTCGCTTTTCCGGCGAGGTGGCCGGCCAGATCGGGCTCGACCCGGAAAGACTGTGAGCCAGACGTCGACGACGTGCTGGCACTGCGGCGAGCCGGTGCCCGCCGGCGTCGACCTGCAGGCAAGCATTGCCGGCACGCCGCGCCCGATGTGCTGCCACGGCTGCCAGGCCGTGGCCACCCTGATCGACCAGGCGGGGCTGGACCGCTACTACGATTTTCGTGACGCCCTGCCCGAGCGACCGGAAGCGGCCGCCAGTCCGGAGGACTACGGAGCCTGGGATCGCGACGCCATACTGCGCCACTACGCGCGGACCGACTGCGACGGCCTCGCGCAGATCACCCTGGTGCTCGAGAACGTCCACTGCGCCGCCTGTTCATGGCTGATCAAGCGATTTGTCGGCGAACTCGACGGCGTTGCCGAAATCCAGGTCGATATCGGTGACGGTCGCGCCCGGCTCCATTTCGACCCGGCCCGGACGCCGCTGAGCGCGGTCGCGTCGCGACTGGCGGCGCTGGGCTACCGACCGCACCTGGACTCGCCCCTGGCCGGGGAGCAACGCGACCGGACCGAGCGCAGACGTCTCCTCAAGGCCATCCTGGTGGCCGGCCTGGGCATGGTGCAGGTGATGAGCTACGCCCTGGCCGGCTATATCGGCGCTTTCCAGGACATCGACCCGACCAGCGAACGCTTCTTCCAGCTCATCAGCATGATCGTCGCCGTGCCGGTGGCCTTGTACTCCGGCCGGATCTTCTACGAATCGGCCTGGCGCACCCTGCGACAACGCCGCATGGGCATGGACGTGCCGGTCGCCGCCGCCATGCTCCTGGCCCTGACGGCCAGCGTTTTCACCACCCTGCTCGACGCCGGCGAGGCCTATTTCGACTCGGTGGTGATGTTCATCTTCTTCCTGCTGCTGGGCCGCTACGCGGTGCTGATCACGCGCCAGCGGGCCGGCTCGATCCATTCGGCGCTGGCGCGCTCGCTGCCGGCGGCCGCTCGCCGCCTGGCTCCGGACGGCACGCCCGAACCCGTTGCGCTGGTCGAGCTCGAGGCGGGCGACCGCGTCCAGGTGAGTGCCGGTGAGACGGTGCCGGCCGACGGTCGTATCGTCGACGGCCGCGCCATGGTCGACGAATCCCTGCTTTCAGGGGAATCCAGCCCACGCCGCCGCGGCCTGGAAGAAACGGTGCTGGCCGGCTCCATGGTGCGCGACGGCCAGCTGGTCGTCGAGGTCGCCGACGTGGGCCAGTCCACGGTGCTCGCCGGCATCGTGCAGCTGCTCGAACAGGCCCGGGGCCACAAGCCGCGCCTGGCACAGATCGCCGACCGCATCGCCGGCTGGTTCGTCGCTTTTGTGCTGACCGGCGCGGCGCTCACAGCCCTGGCCTGGTCGCAGATCGACCCCGGGCACATGTTGCCGGTCGTCATCGCCGTGCTGGTCGTTTCCTGTCCCTGCGCCCTGGCCCTGGGGACGCCCGTGGCGCTGGCCTCGGCCGCACGCGGCTTCGCCAGGCTCGGCATCCTCACCACCGGCAGCGACGTGCTCGAAAAGCTGCCGCGCATCACGCACGTGGTCCTCGACAAGACCGGCACGCTCACGCAGCCGGAAATGAGCGTGGCCGACATCCGCATCGAGGATTCCGAACTGACCCGCGACGAGGCGCTCCGCCTGGCGGCTCGCCTGGAACGCGTCAGCCGGCACCCGGTGGCGACGGCCTTCGAGGATTTCGACGACGGCGGCCCGGTCGAGGGCGCCGAGGCGGTCATGGCCGCGGGCGTGCAGGGCCGCACCGGCGGTCGGCCGCTGGCCCTGGGCAAGCCGGGCTGGATCGGCGATCGTCTCGGCACGACGCTCGCCGCCCCCGGCGAAGGCCAGTGGATCGCCCTGGCCGACGACGCCCGGGTCCTGGCCTGGCTGCGGATCGACAGCCCACTGCGTCAGGGCGCCGGCGAGCTGGTCGCGCAACTGCGCGGGCGCGGAATCGAGGTCCTGCTCGCCTCCGGCGACCGGACCGAGAACGTGACCCGGATGGCCGAACGGCTCGGCATCGAGCGCTTCGAGGGCGACCTCCAGCCGGCCGACAAACTCGAGCTGGTGCGACGCCTGCAGGCCGACGGCGCCCTGGTCGCGATGGTCGGCGACGGCATCAACGACGCCCCGGTCCTGGCCGGCGCCGACGTGTCCCTGGCCCTGGCCGAGGGTGCCGACATCGCGCGCACGCAGGCCGACCTGGTCGTCACCGGACGGGGATTGGGCCGCGTCAGCCGGGCCTTCGAACTGGCCCCGCGCATCGTCGGCGTCGTGCGCCAGAACCTGGCCTGGGCCTTCGCCTACAACCTGTTGGCCCTGCCCCTGGCCGCGACGGGCTTCATCCCCCCCTGGGCCGCGGCCATCGGCATGTCGATCTCCAGCCTGCTGGTGGTCGCCAACGGCCGCCGCGCCGGCCGGCTCCCCACCCGGAGCGCGATACGCCAGGAAAGCGAGCTGACGCCAGGTCCGTCAAAGCCCGTGGCAGGGACTTGAGCACGGACACCTGAAACCTGAAACCTGAAACCTGAAACCTGAAACCCGAACCCCAAATCATTGCGTTCCCAGCCCCCGCCCGTTAGCGTCGAGCCATGAACATCATCTACGTCCTCATCCCCCTGTCCGTCGTGCTGATGCTCCTGGCCATCGGCGCCTTCTTCTGGGCGATCCGCAACGACCAGTTCGACGACCTCGACACGCCCGCGCTGGACATCCTCGACGACGAGGATGAGCCTCAGGACAAGCGAAAAGACCGTGTAACCACGGAAAGCACGGAAGACACGGATTGAAAAAACTGATCGACCGGCAACCGGAATGCCGTGCTCGAGAATCCTTGCACGAGGACTGCTGCAGGCGTCATGAACACACAATCACTTTCCGTGAATTCCGTGTCTTCCGTGGTTCCATGTTTTCTCGATTCACATGAACGTTGAAACCGCCCTGCTTACCGGCTTGCTGGCCGGGCTGTTCGGCTCGACGCATTGTCTGGGCATGTGCGGCGGGATCGTCGGATTGCTGCACGCGCAGATTCCCTCGGGCCGCGGTGGGCTGGCCATCGGGTTCCATGTCGGGCGCATATCGAGCTATCTCGCCATCGGCCTGCTGGCCACCGGGCTGGGAATGCTGCCGGCCGCGGCGGTGCCCGACGCCGCCCCCCAGGTCATGCGCTGGGCACTGGGCGGCATCATCGTGCTCATGGCGGTCTACATCGCCCTGCCTGGCCGTTTCCGGGACCTCACCGGGCAACTCGCCGCGCCGCTGACCAGGCGCATGATGCCGGTCTTCTCGAAGTTCCTGCCGGTGAAATCGCTCGACAACGCCATCGGCCTGGGCCTGCTGTGGGGCCTGCTGCCCTGCGGCCTGCTCTACACGGTGGTGGCCACCGCCGTGATGCTCGCCGACCCGCTGGCGACCACCGCCATGATCCTGGCCTTCGGCACGGGTACGGTGCCGCTATTGCTGGGCGGCGGGCTGCTGATGCTGAAATTCCGCTCGGCGATCAATCGCCCCGGCCTGCGCTGGCTCGCCGCCGCCCTCCTCGCCGCCACCGGCCTCCTGATCGCCGCCGGCCCGTGGCTGTCGCACGCCATCGACCATCCCTGGATGCAGTTCCTCGTCGAATGCGTCAGCTAGCAACGCTCTGGAAGCGAGCTTCTGCAGAGCTATGGAGAATGAAAACATTGAAACCACGGAAGACACGGAAGCGCACGGAATGTGAACTCTGATCACTGATGAATGAGTTCTTTACTCCGTGTCATTCCGTGTTTTCCGTGGTTAATGTTTTTGAATTCTCTCCGCGACCTCTGCGGGTCTGCGTGAGTCAAGTCAGATCGCGAATCACGACTCCGGATACAGGTGCTGCCACCACTCGGGTTCGTCCTTGAGCCAGCGGTCGTACCAGGCCAGGATGCTGTCCCACCATACGTAGCGCTGTTCGCGGTCGAGGATCCAGTGATCCTGGCCGGGGAACTCCACCATCTCGACTTCGCGGCCGAGCAGCTTGAGCGCGGTGAACATGTTGTCGCTCTCGCCGACCGGCACGTTGGTATCGGCTTCGCCATGGAGCAGCAGCATGGGTGTGGTGATCTTGTCGGCGTTGTAGACCGGGCTGTGTTCGACGTAGAGCTCGCGGTTGTTCCAGGGGAAGCTGCCCTGGCTGGCGACGCCCGAGTAGGCGTAGCCCCACCAGCCTTCGCCCCAGTAGCTGGTCAGCGCGCTGATGCCGGCGTGCGAGATCGAGGCGGCGAACAGGTCGGTCTTCGTGGCCAGGTACATGGTCATGAAACCGCCGTAGCTGGCGCCGATATTGCCGATGCGGTCCTCGCTGACGAAGTCGTGGTCGGCGACGAACCGGCGCGTACCCTCGATGATGTCGTCGGCCGCGTACTCGCCCCAGGCATTGACGTGCTTGGCCGAGAAATCCTGCCCGTAGCCGATCGCACCGCGCGGCTGGACGACGTAGATCACGTAGCCGTGGGCGGCCCAGAGGTTGAAGGGATAGCGGCCGGTGAACTGGCGGTTCACTGGAACCGTCCCCCCGTAGTAGTAGACGATCAGGGGGTAATCCTTTTCGGCGTCGAAGTCCGGCGGCAGGTAGTAGCGCCCGTCGATCTCGACGCCGTCGGCGTTGGTGAAGGTCCAGTCGCGGACTTCGCCGAGCACGACGTCGGCGTAGGCCGACTCGCGCGTATCGACGAGCACCTCGTTGTCGCCGTCGAGGCCCACGCGGTGCACGCGCTGGGGGGCGTCGGCATCGGTGCCGCGCGCAACCACGGTCGGCGGCGAGGTGCGCGAGGCGACGAAGGACTCGACCACGCTCAGGCCGCT
>JAASTB010000048.1 GCA_021767625.1 Wenzhouxiangella sp. | reverse complement strand
CCGCTGGCCGAAGCCATCGAAGCCGGCCGCACCTTCACCGCGGGCATGCTCACGCTCGATCCGCGCAACCGCAGCGAGAAGATGGATGCGCTCGTCCTGATGATCATCCGGGACGATCGGGTGATGCTCCTGCCGGACGAGGATGAGCCGCTCGCGATGGGCGACCGCATCCTGTTCTGTGGTACGCCGCACTCGGCGGAGTTGATCTGGGCCGTGGCAGTGGATCCGGACGTCGTACACTACTTGCGCACCGGTCAGCCGCGCCTGGCGAGACGTCCGTGGTGGCGTCGGGCGGTGGCGCATTAGCCGGGTACGATCTCACCAAGCTGCAGCAGGAACAATGGACAACGACGAGTTTCGCCGCCAAGCCCACGAACTGGTCGACTGGATGGCGGATTACCTGGAAACGCTCGAAGAGCGGCCGGTCAAGTCGCGGGTCGAGCCGGGCGGTATCGCCGAGATGCTGCCGGAGGCCGGCCCGGAGTCGGGCGAGGACATCAACGACGTCTTCGCCGATTTCCGCGAGCTCATCCTGCCGGGCATGACGCACTGGCAACACCCGATGTTCATGGCCTATTTTCCGGCCAACAGCTCCTACCCGTCGGTACTGGCGGAGATGCTCACGGCCACGCTCGGCGCCCAATGCATGAGTTGGGAAACCTCGCCGGCGGCGGCCGAACTGGAAGGCCGCGTCATGGAGTGGCTGCGCGACTGGCTGGGCCTGCCGGGTGACTTCGAAGGCGTGATCCAGGACACCGCCTCGACGGCTACGCTCTGTGCATTGCTGAGTGCGCGCGAGCGAGCGACGGGCTTCGAGATCAACGAACGGGGTTTTGCCGGCCAGGGAGAGCGTCGTTTTTCCGTCTATTGCTCGACCGAAACGCACTCGTCGATTGAAAAGGACGTCAAGATCGCCGGTTTCGGCTCGGCTTCGCTGAGAAGGGTTGCCATCGACGAGTCCTTCGCCATGCGGCCTGAAGCCCTGGTCGAGGCTATCGAAGCCGACCGCGCCGAAGGCGTCACGCCGCTGTGTGTCATCGCTGCACTCGGGACCACCAGTTCGACGGCGATCGACCCGATCGAGGCGATCGGCGAAGTCTGTGGTGAATACGGCATCTGGCTGCACGTCGATGCTGCCTACGCCGGTACGGCGCTACTGCTGCCGGAGTTCCGCTGGATGCTGGGATCGGCCCGGAACGTCGATTCCTTCGTCGTCAATCCGCACAAGTGGATGGCGACCAACTTCGACTGTACCGCCTACTACGTGCGCGATGTGGATGCCCTGGTGCGCACCTTCGAAATCCAGCCGGAGTACCTGAGGACGCGGGCAGATGATCAGGTGCGCAATTATCGCGACTGGGGTATCCAGCTCGGTCGCCGTTTCCGCGCGCTCAAGCTGTGGTTCGTGATGCGCTCGTTCGGGCTGGAGGGCCTGCAGGTCATGCTGCGCCGACATATCGAGTACGGCCAGTGGCTGGCCGGACGCATCGAGGATCATCCGAACTTCGAACGGCTCGCCCCGGCACCGCTCAACTGCGTGTGTTTTCGCTGGATGCCGCCGGGGGAGACGGACGAGGCCGCGATCGAGAAAGCCAACATTCGCTTGCTGGCGGATATCCAGGACAGCGGCAAGCTGTATCTGACGCATACGCGGCTGAACGGCCGCTATGCGCTGCGCATCGTTCCGGGCCAGACGCGCGTCGAACGCAGGCACGTCGAGGCGGCGTGGTGGCTCATCGAGGAAACGGCCAAGCGATTGGCTCACGAGTGAAGCACCAAAAAACCCGGAAACCACGGAAAACACGGAATGCACGGATCAAAGGTCCAGCGGCAGCACATTGCCGTTTAGCGAGCGCCGAGCCTTTTCGTCCTTTTTCCGTGCTCTTCCGTGTATTCCGTGGTTGCAGGGTTTTGACTACCAGATGCTGACGCGGTCCTCCGGTGCCAGGTAGAGTTCGGCGTCTTCGCTCACGCCGAAGGCCTCGTACCAGGCGTCGAGATTACGCACGATACCGTTGACGCGGTACTCGGCCGGGCTGTGCGAATCGTTGATCAACCGGTTGCGCAGCGATTCCTCGCTGGCCCAGAGATTGCGCCAGACCTGGGCCCAGGCCATGAAGAAGCGCTGGTCGCCGGTGTAGCCGCCGAGCACCGGGGCTTCGCCGCCGGAATGATCGTCGAGATACATCTTGTAGGCGTGGTGGGCGATCGACAGTCCGCCGAGGTCGCCGATGTTCTCGCCCAGGGTCAGCTCGCCGTTGATGTTCATGCCCTCGATCGGTTCGAAGCCGTTGTACTGCTCGACGAGCTTGCCGGTGCGCTGCTCGAACTGCTCGCGCGAGTCGTCCGTCCACCAGTTGCGCAGTACCCCGTCGGCGTCGGAGCGCGAACCCTGATCGTCGAAACCGTGGCCCATTTCATGGCCGATCACGCCGCCGATAGCGCCGAAGTTGACCGCGGGGTCGGCGTTGGGATCGAAGAAGGGCGGCTGCAGGATCGCGGCCGGAAAGACGATCTCGTTGCGCGTGGGATGGTAGTAGGCGTTGACCGTCTGCGGCGTCATGCCCCATTCCCATGAGCGAACGGGCTCGTCGAGCTTGGCGAGCTGATCGTTCCAGGCCCATTCGCTGATGCGGCGGCTGTTGCCGACCAGGTCGTTGGCGGCGATGGCCACTTCCGAGTAGTCGCGCCACTTCTCCGGGTAGCCGATCTTGGGCAGGAAGGCCTCGAGCTTGCGGTGAGCCTCTTCACGCGTCTCGTCGTCCATCCAGGCCAGGGTGTCGAGGCGTTCGGCAAAGGCCCGGCGCAGGTACTCCACGAGTTCCATCATCTGCTCGCGGTAGTCGGCCGGGAAATGACGCTCGACGTAGACGCGCCCGACCAGCTCGCCCAGCCGGGAGCTGACGAAGTTGATGCCGCGCTTGGCCCGCTCGCGCTGTTCTTCGACGCCGTTGAGTCGCTTGTCGAAGAGTGCGAAGTGCGCGTCGGCGTATTCGCCCGACAGGAGCGGGGCATGATTGTTGATCCAGTGGAAAGCGTGCCAGGACGCCCAGTCCTCCGCCGGCGTCTCGGCGAAGACTTCGCTGTTGGCATAGATCGCGGTGTTGGTGGCGACCACCATCTCCTCGATGCCGTCCAGCTCGCGTTCGGCCAGGAAGGCCTGCCAGGGGAAGCCGGGCGCATTCTCGGCCAGCTCGGCCGGCGTCATCAGGTTGTAGTTGGCCTGACGGTCACGCGCCTCGACGCGCGTCCAGTGGTTCTCGGCCAGCTTCATCTCCAGGGCCAGCACGGCGTCGGCCCGGTCCCCGGCGTTCGCCACACCGGCGCGCTCGAAGGTGGCGGCGATGTAATCGCGATAGGCCTGGCGATGCCCCGGGAAGGGCTCGTCTTCGCGCGTGTAATAGTCGCGGTCGGGCAGGCCCAGGCCGCTCTGGTACAAGTAGGTCAGGTAGCGCTCGGGATTGCCCTGGTCGAGCGTGACGAAGGCGGCCACGATCGATCCGGTGCCCTGACGACCCATCCAGCGGGCGGCGGCTTCGTGCGAGTCGATGGCCAGCAGTTCGTCGAGCGTTTCGCGAATCGGGTCCAGGCCGAGCTCGTCGATGCGCTCGGCGTTCATGTAGCTCGCGTAAAGGTCGCCGACCTGCTGCGAGGGGCTGCCCGGCTGCGGCTCGTTGTCGCCCAGGTCGCTGATGATGTCGTCGACGCGTTCCTCGGACAGGATGCGCAGCTCGTTGAACGCGCCCCATCGCGAAAAGCCCGGCGGAATCTCGGTCGATTCCAGCCAGCCGGCATTGACCCAGGTGAAGAAGTCGTCGCCCGGCTGCACGGACTCGCTGATGTTGGCGGTGGCGATACCCCATTCGCCCAGCTTGGCCTCGGGCGAGGCGCCGGCCTGATCGTCGGCTTGGGCCTGCGCGCCGACCAGGCCCAGGAGGGCGGCGGCCGTCAGGCATTGATGCATTCTCTTCATGCAGTTTCCCCGATTTCTGTGGTTTGGTGTGTGACAAGGACGCCGCCGCGACTGGCGGCAACTCAAACAGGTAAAGACAACGGGCCTTCCCGGGGGTTCAACCCGGAGCCATGTCGGCGCCGAAGATCCAGCCCAGCAGCAGGTACATCAAGCCCGTGACCACGAGGATCATCAGGATGTTTACGGCGAGGCCGGCACGCGCCATCTGAGGGATCGACACGCGTGCGCTGCCGTAGACGATGGCGTTGGGCGGCGTGGCCACCGGCAGCATGAAGGCGCAGCTGGCGGCGACGGCCGCGGGCGCGGCCAGCACCACCGGATCAAGTCCCATCCCCACGGCGACCGAGCCGAGAATGGGCAGGAAGGCTGCCGCCGTGGCCGTGTTGCTGGTGACTTCGGTCAGAAAGATCACGGCGGCGACGGCCATCAGAATCAGGACGAGGACCGGCAGCGCTTCGAGCTGCTGGAAGGCCGAGCCGATCCAGCCGGCCAGGCCCGAGTCGGCAATGCCGGTCGCCAGGCTGAGCCCGCCGCCGAAGAGGATCAGGACCTCCCAGGGAAGCCGAGCCGTATCGCGCCAGCTCAGCACGAATCGCCAGCCCCGCCAGTCCAGCGGTACCACGAACAGCAGCAGGGCGCCGAAGATCGCGATGCCGGTGTCCGAAAGCCCTGGCAGCCAGGGCTCGATCAACGGTCGGGTGATCCATAACGCGGCAGTAGACACGAACACGGCGGCGACCTGCCTTTCGGCACGGCTCATCGGGCCGGCATGGGCCAGCGCCTCGTGGATCTGGTCCCGGCCGTCCGGCAATTGGTCGCCCGAAAGACTGAACAGCGCGCGCGTGAGCAGGAAGTAGACCAGGGGCAGGGCGACGATCACCAGGGGCAGGCCGACGAGTAGCCACTGGGCGAAACCGAGCGTCACGCCGTGGTTCTCCAGCAGATAGGCGGCGAGCAGAGCGTTGGGCGGCGTTCCGATCAGCGTGCCCAGCCCGCCGATGTTGCAGGCGTAGGCAAGCGCCAGCAGCAGCACCAGCGCGAAGTGCCCGCCGGCCGTAGAGGCATCTTCGCCCTCGACCAGGCGAATCACCGAAAGCGCGATGGGCAGCATCATCATGGCCGTCGCGGTATTGGAAACCCACATGCTCAGGAAGGCGGCGGCGAGCATGAAGCCGGCCACGAGCGCCCGCGGATGGGTGCCGACGCGTCGAATGATGACGAGCGCAATGCGCCGATGCAGGCCGGAACGCTCCATGCCGAGCGCGATGATGAAACCGCCCAGGAACAGGTAGATGAGCGGGTTGGCAAAGGGTGTCGTCGCTCCGGAAATATCGGTCACGCCGAGCAGCGGGAACAGCACGATGGGCAGCAGGGCGGTGGCGGCGATGGGCAGGGCTTCGCAGATCCACCACACCACCATCAGGGTGGCGACGGCAGAAACGCGCCAGGCCTGCTCGGGCATGCTTTCCGGCGCCGGCAGGAGCAACATGATGATGAACGCCAGCGGTCCGGCAATCAGGCCGATGCGCGGTCGCAGGGCGCTGCCGTGCTCGCCAGTGAGACTCATGCCCGGCGTGGTTGCGGCAGGGCCTGCAGGCTGCCGGTGAAGATCAGGTACTGGGCCATCATGTAGATGGCGATGATGGTCGGTACCGAGTGCTCGAAGTCCGCCACGAAGCGCGTGATGCCGATGAGCGCGTCGGAGACGACGAACAGGACTGCGCCCGCGAACAGGCGTGCGGGCCTCGTCTCCACGGTCGATGCCGTGACGGCCATACTCACCAGCGCCGCGACGTAAATGGTGACCGGAACGCGGTCGGCGCCCAGTCCCGGCCACATCCAGGCGAGCACGGCTACACCGAAGACGATCACCGGCAGCCACCAGGCCCAGCGCGCCGCGAACGCTTGGCGATGGCGGTAGAAGGCCAGGGAGTAGGCCAGCTGGGTGATGAGGAAGCAGCCGAGGCCGAAGGTGAAATAGCCGTGCCTGTCCAGCGCCAGGAACAGGTCGCCGCCGGCCGCGGCCACGAAGCCGATCGCCATCGGCCAGGCAGCGGCCGGCCGCAAGGTGCCGGCCAGCGCTGCGGCGGCGATCAGCATCGGCGTGAACTTGAGAATCCAGCTGCCGGGCAGCGGCGGCAGCCACAGCGTGACCCAGTACGCGACGCCGATGATGATGAAGGCGGTACGGGCCAGGGTCATGCGGCTCTCTGCGTCTTCCATTGCCTGCGTCCTCAGAATGTCGAAAGACCGGTGGCTTCCATCAGCCGGTACTGCCAGTAGCGAAGCCGTGAATGATCGGCGTAGCGCTCGTAAGGCAGGCTGTGGATGCGATCGGGGGTGTTGGACCAGCGCTCTTCGAAGAAGCCCACCACCGTTTGCATAACGGCGCTGTTCTCGGCAGCCCGGACCTGGACATTGGTCTCCAGGTTGTAGTTGTCCAGGTTGCGGCGCGTGAAGTTGGCCGAACCGGCCAGAATCACGTGCTTGCCTTCGGCGGGGCGCAGCATCAGCATCTTGCCGTGGCACTGCTCGCCCCGCGTATTGCACCAGCGAACGGGTACGCCCGCTTCGTGCAGTTCCCAGGCGACCTGGCGGTTCGGAACGCCATTCTTCTTGCGGCCGAAAGCATCTTCGTTGGGATCGAGCAGGACGCGAAGCGATGCACCGCGTTCGTGCGCGTCGATCAGGGCCTCGATAATGTCGCGGTGCGAGAGATAGAACATCAGCAGGTCGAGCGAGTCGCCTTCCCCGGCTCCGGCGATCATCTCCAGGGCGGCGTCGCGAATGGCCGCCTCGGTCAGGATCCGGACCTCGGCCGTGACGACGCCGAGCGCGCCGGCGATGCTTCCCGTCCAATCGGGATGACTTCCCGTCGAAAAGCCGACCACGCTGCTTTCGGTTTCGAGAAGGTCGATCGTCGCCGGGCCGTCGAAGGAGAAGGCGATGTTGTCGTGGCGGCTGCTGGCGTCGTGGGGATTGGCCGAAGTGACCAGGGCCTCCGGACCTTGTTCGCCGTAAACGAAAAGCGTTTTGCGATGGTTGGCCTTGAAGTTGAGCATCGCGAGGTAGGTCCGCAGCGTGACCGAACCGTCGCCAACCGGATTGGGCAGCCAGCCGCCTTCGTGTCCGTTGCCGAACCACTGGCAGCAGATTCGCCATGCCGCCGACCACACGGGGTTGGGGTCGCGCAGGCGCGTCAGGTCGGTCTCGATCACCTCGACGCCGGCTTGCTCGAGCGCTTCGAACAGGGGCTGCTCAACGCCGTCGTAGAGATCGTTGAAGGGGTCGGTAATCAGTACCGCCGTCAGGGCCGGCTGCGAGCGGCTTTCGGCGCTGAGCGCCTCGACCAGCTGTCCCGACAGGGGCCGGTAGCCGTCGCCGGCCTGCCCGGCGAAGCGGTTGACTAGGAAGAAATCGCTGACCGCCAGGCGTTCGGCGCGTTCGAGCATTGCGAAGGCCGCCTCGAAGATGGCCTGCTCGGTGTGCTGTTCGCCCTCGGGGTCCAGCCAGGTCGAGTCGGCGTGGAAGCGCACCATATTGGCTGGCTGCCAGGCCCCGGCGGAGTCCAGGCCTTCCGGAAGCGGCTTGATCTGGTGCCAAACGAAGGTGGTGAGATAGATCGCCGCCAGCAGGACGCCGCCGCGCAGGAGCCAGGTGGTTGAGCGTCTGCTCGTTTTCAGGATGCCGGGCATGCGCCCTATTATGCCGGATACGCTTGTTACGATATGCCCGTGAGCAAGCGAGGAGAATCGCGATGAGCAATGAATTCAGTTTCGGCAAGACGGTCGCGACGCGTTTCGACCAGGCGGTCGATGACGTGACCGAAGCGCTCGCCGAACAGGGTTTCGGCGTACTGACCGAAATCGATGTCCAGGCGACCCTGAAGAAGAAGCTGGACAAGGACACGCGGCCCTACCGGATCCTGGGCGCCTGCAATCCCGAGCTGGCGCACCGGGCGCTCACGGCGGAGCCGCAGATCGGCGTTCTGCTGCCCTGCAACGTGGTCGTGCGCGAAGACGACGACGAGCGGGTCCATGTCGAATTCATGGACCCTCAGGCCGTACTCGAATTGGTCGACAACGCTGCCGTTCACGACGTGGCCGCGGAAGTGCGAGACCGCCTGGCGCGGGTATTCGACGCCATCTGATTCCCGACTCATTGCCCCGCCCGCGGGCGGGGCGGCGCATTACTCGCCGCCCCTTGCCTCGTAGTGATTGAAGACCGAGGTCTCGCCGTCCTCGTCGAAGCGGATGACGTCGTAGGCCATGCGACGGTCTCCCATCTCCATGCCCGGCGATCCCAGCGGCATGCCGGGCACGCTCAGGCCGCGCGTTTCGGGCTGTTCGGCCAGGAGCCGCTTGACGTCTTCGGCGGGAACGTGTCCCTCGATCACGTACTCGCCGACCACCGCCGTGTGGCAGGAAGGCAGGTTCCGCGGCACCCCCAGGTCAAGTTTGACGCGGTTCATGTCGCCGGTCGGAACGATCTCCACTGCAAAGCCGTTGGCCCGCATGTGATCGGCCCACTTGCCGCAGCAGCCGCAGTTCGGATCATGGTAGACGGTCATCTCGGGCGTTTCCGATGTCGCCTGGGAACTGCCGTCGTCGTGAGGTGCCTGCGCCTGACAGGCCCCGATCACGGTGACTGAAGCCAGCATGAGGCCGACCGTAAGTAGTCGATTCAATAGCATTGTCCGTTTCCTTAGTTTGATGCCTGAGATCTTGCGTGCGGGGACCTGAATTCGATCTGAACGTTCAGTCCGGTCGCAGCGCGAGTGCTTTCCACAGGTAGTAGATCACCGGTACGACCAGCAGGGTCAGCACGGTGACGCTGACCATGCCCCCGACCATGGGCGCGGCGATGCGGCGCATGATTTCCGAGCCGGTGCCGTGGCCGAGCATGATCGGCAGCAGGCCGGCGATGATTACCGAGACGGTCATCATGATCGGGCGGACCCGCAGCAGGGCGCCGTCGGTCACGGCCTGCATGACATCGTCCTTGTGCAGGGCGAGCTGATTCGCGGCCGCTTCTTCGCGCCGGCTCGCCAGGGCCTGGTCGAGGTAGACGATCATCAGCACGCCGATCTCGACCGCCACCCCGGCCAGGGCGATCATGCCGGCACCAACCGCGACGGACATGTTGTAGCCCAGCAGGTAGAGCAGCCAGTAGCTGCCGACCAGTGAGAGGGGCAGGGTGCCGAGGATGATCAGCACCGAGATCGGATTGCGGAAGTTCATGAACAGCAGCAACACGATGATGCCGATCGCGGCGGGCACGACCAACTTGAGTCTGTCTGCGGCGCGCTGCATGAACTCGTATTGCCCCGACCAACCCAGCGAGTAGCCCGTCGGCAGGTCGACCTGTTCGGCCACGGCCTGTTTGGCGCGCTGCACGTAGCCGCCGAGATCGGGGTCGTTGACGTCGATATAGATCCAGCCGTTGAGCCGCGCGTTCTCAGTGCGGATCACACCCGGCCCGGTCTCGACGCCGATGTCGGCCACCGCCGAAAGAGGGATTTGCTCGCCGCGCGGCGTGACGATGCTGAGGTCGCGCAGCGCGGCCACCGATTCGCGCTTCTCGCGCGGATAGCGGATATTGATTGGATAGCGTTCCAGTCCCTCGACGCTCTGGCTGAACGGCATACCGCCCACGGCCGAGCGCACGATCTCGTGCACGTCGCGGATGTTGAGCCCGAAGCGGGCCGCCTGCTCGCGCTTGACGTCGATCGTGACATAGCGCCCGCCGGTGACGCGGTCGGCATAGACAGAGGCCGTGCCGTCGACACCCTCGATCACCCGCTCGATCTCCGAGCCGATGCGATTGATGACCTCGAGATCCGGCCCGGCCACCTTGACGCCCACCGGTGTCTTGATGCCGGTGGCCAGCATGTCGATGCGGTTCTTGATGGGCATGATCCAGGTGTTGGTCAGGCTGGGCACCTGCACGAGGCTGTCGAGTTCGGCTTTGAGCTTGTCCATGGTCATGCCCTCGCGCCACTCGGAGCGGGGCTTGAGCCGGATGGTCGTCTCGACCATGGTCAGCGGCGCCGGGTCGGTTGCCGTGTCGGCACGCCCGGCCTTGGCGTAAGCGGTCTCGACTTCCGGTACCGACATGATCAACCGGTTCGTCTGCCCCAGTATCTCCGCCATCTTGCCGGCCGAGGCGGCGGGATAGGCGCTGGGCATGTAGAGCAGGTCGCCTTCGTCCAACTCGGGCATGAATTCGCTTCCCATGCGGCTGTACGGAACCCAGGCGCTCGCGAGGATGACGAGCGTGACGACCAACGTCGAAAAGGGGAACCGCAGTGCGGTGGCCAGCACCGGCCGGTAGATCCAGGTCAGAAACCGGTTGACCGGGTTTTTGTGTTCGGGCGTGATCCGGCCGCGAATCAGGTAGCCCATCAGCACGGGCACCAGGGTGATCGCCAGCCCGGCCGCGGCGGCCATGG